>JAEUUB010000896.1 GCA_016787745.1 Cyclobacteriaceae bacterium | reverse complement strand
AGGACTTTGGCTTAATGACACGGAAGTGGGAGAAGGTGGCTTGAATACTTTTTATGCCAGCTCCTTAGGCGTGCCCGTTATTCTGGCCAGTGGCGATAAAACTTTCTCGGAAGAGATTAAAAAACTAATTGCTACCCGCACAGTAATTACCAAAGAAGCTATTGGCGCCAGTGCAGCTAAACTTGTTCATCCTAGTGTAGTGAATAAAGAATTGCAGGCACAAACCCTGGCTGCCATCAAGGAATTTAAAAATGCAAAAGTATTGACAGTAAATAACCCTGTTGAGTTTACGTTAAAGGTGGACTCCCCGACCCGGGCAGATGTGGCTATGGGCATTCCTGGTATGAAGCGAGTTGATGGGTATACAATTTCTTATCAGGCAAAGGATATGGATGAAGCTTACCGGTTGATTCGGATTATTTATAAATATTTGTCGTGGTGATTATTTTAAAGTATCCAATACGGTAATCAGTTTCTTTGTCAACCGCTCCCGGGAATACTGATTAATTACTGAGGTATTCCAGGTGAGGCCATGTTTACTTTACTTCTTGCACTTTCACTTTACGCGAAGTCCCTTGCCCTACTCATCTCATTTAAAAATAAATTCGCTTCCGTTCTACGAGCACACTGATTATTAGGATCAAAAGAATAAAAACAGCACTACCCAGCGAAGTAAAAAGTTGCTTAAAAAATTGAAGGGTCGGTTTCATAAAAAAAGAATTAGTACGCTTGAAAATTAGGAAGACAAAGCCACCTAAAAGGTTCTAATAATTAGTTTTTAAGCCACACTCATTAGTACGCCTATGAGGATATTTATTCGCCAAAATGCTAAAAACCAATTCGTTACAAAAAATAAAGCTACACCTGCCAGTTTGCCAGTGAGTGCTCTAGAACCTGACAGGTGATTCGATGATGATCCAGTCTTGATTCGATGGCAGTTCGATCAGTCTTAGTAAGACAGCTATTTACGTTTCTTCTTCAAAGAATACTCAACCCCAAACCTAACATTTAGGCGACTTGTATAAGGGCTGCGTTTTTCAGGATTATAGATGTTATATAAAATTTGTACCTGACCTCTGACTTTCTTTGAAAGGCTGAATGTATTTTTTATGCCAGCAAAACTACTCCAGACCCATAGACGTCCTGTTTCTTCTTGAGGAAAAGCCGGAAAAACAGTAGTTGAAAATGTATTCATCCATTCCGATTCCGCTTTTACAAAAAAGCCCTCTTTCAATTTAAACTCCGCATACACACGAGGCCCATAAATGCGATCTTGCTGCACATAGCTTTTCTCTTTAAAGTTAACAGCCACACGTTCATTCCAACCCAAACCGGTAAGCAAACGGCCTGAGATCTGATAGCCTGCATAGGGATTAAAATCAAACCACCAGACATCATTCTTGGAAGCAAGTTGTAAACTGATTCCGGGGACTACCCGTTCAATGAAGGGTTTATTCTCAAGCGGGCGTTGTCTTTTAGTAAGCAGATCAATCACCCCATCGGCATCTTTGTACTTTTTTTTAAGCCCCGATAGCTGCTCCATAGCGGCCAGAAGTTCTTTTTCTTTACCTGCAAAGTGATCAACTGCTTGTTCCTTCGCTTGCTTTAAAGCCATCTCCTTGACATACTCAGGATCGGAGCGCCATTTTTCCATCTGCGCAAACTGGCCGGTGGCATCTTCAAAACGTGAAAGCTCGTTCATTTCTTTCGCACGATTTTCAAACTCTTCAGCAAGCTTATCCGGGTCTTTAAACTTTTCGGTAAGGCTGCCCGCCTGGCCGCTTAGCTCACCAACCTGAGCCGTCTTGCTTTGTATATCACCCAACTTATCTAAGCCATTAATATCAGCAAGGTTGCTTTTATCCAATGCCGGTAAATCCAGGTTTGCATCGGGAAGTTTCAGGTCAGGTAACGAAAGCCCATCTACTTTCAGTTGACTTAAATCTGCTGCTGGCAACGACAGATTACCCACCTCCAGCGTGGGCATATTAAGATTACCCGGAAGCGAGAGGTTCGTAACTGGCAACTTTACTCCCTCTGGTAGGTTAGCACCTTGCTCATTAAACAGGGCGAGTTTCTTGTTAATAGCAGCTTCCATTTTTGAAGTTTTGTCCGCTACCGAGGCCTGTAGCTTAGCAACAGCCTCCTCAGCTTTTTTAACTCCTTCGGGCACGATTGCTATCTTTTGCTTTATACTATCCAGGCCGGTGCGCAGGCTATCTAAACTTTTTATTAACAGGCGGTTTGGTTTGGGCAACGCGGTGAGGCTATCGATCTTAAACGTAATACGACCCTGGATGGAATCAATTTTACTTTTATACTTCGTTAATCCATTGGGTAAGGTTTTTGTTGAGGCCGCAACGCTATCATAGGATGCAAGGCCTGCCTGCCTGAGTGAATCCCATTTACTTGCTGAAAGCTTTACCGAATCAACGAGCTTATTTACCTGATTACTTTTTATTTGCCACAACGAATCTGCTATGGCTGCAGGTTTTATCTCCTGCGCCAAAGCACATTGTGCCACGAAAATTAAAAGTAGGGTTAGGGTTGGTTTCAATTTCTATTTTTTTTTCCAAAACCGTATCATTAGGTGCATAT
The DNA here is from genome assembly GCA_016787745.1 of Cyclobacteriaceae bacterium. Taxonomy (GTDB): domain Bacteria; phylum Bacteroidota; class Bacteroidia; order Cytophagales; family Cyclobacteriaceae; genus ELB16-189. The sequence continues at coordinate 19,127 of JAEUUB010000896.1, read as the reverse complement.
TGGTAACCGCTTGCATACACCCAATACCAACAAGAGCGAGAATAATTCCTGAATAACAATCATTTCTACAAATCTTGTTTTATAAGGATGTTATGGTCGGATATTACCCCTAATATTATTCGATATTTTAATCTTGAAATTAAATTCCTTTTTCTTTTTTCTTCCATATCGCTTACGAATACATGATCTTTTACATCAATAATAGTTTCATCTGTTACTATCTTTCTATCCATTTCAATTATTAATGCAGGCCAATTTGAGAACTCTTGATTATTAACTAAAAAAATATACTCGGACCATACTTTAACTTCATAATTTTCATCAAGAACTTCCTTATAATCCTCAGTTATTGTAAATGACAATATTGAATCTTGATGACGCCATGAGCCTATAATCATATCCTTAAATTTTTTACCCTCCATGTAAGAATTGTAAATAATCGAACTATCATTTTTCAATCCAAAAACTGATAGTTCCCGACAACCTTTAAGGTAACAACGATTGTACAAACCTTCAAACGATTTTTCTTGATCCTTAATTCCAAAAAGGAAAATCAAACTCAAAACTAGAATCCTGCCCATTTTATTATTCTTTTTTCATAATAAGAATCGTGATGATTTTGTTTATTTCCATACAGAATATGATAGTAAAAATCATCATTTAAATTTCCCTTTAATCTTCTGTCAATTGAATGCAATGATTCATGTAAATCAAATATCAACTTGCCTTTTTTAGTATAACCATATAACTGAGCACCGTGTTTATTTAATCTTCCATTATTATTTCTAATCAAATTCTCTGCTGTATAACCATGATAAGGTATTGGGCCTCTTTCTTCTGGAGGTCCAACAGGGTCGTCTATCATTGCAGACTTGTAGCTTCGTATAAATTGGGGACTAAATGTGAAATTATCAAAGCCCAGATATGAATAGCCTTGAGCAACATCAATAAATCCTCTAGTATAAGCGTATAGAGAGGTTAAGTTATCCAAATTATCAATAATATTCTTGGATAATTTTCCATTTCTAAAATGCAAACTAAAATCGCCTATGCCTATATCCAATCGAGAATCCCAACGCTGTCCTGTAGCGAAATTTGTTGTAATTGAATTTGCTGTTGTTGCAAATGCTTCAAATCCAAGATTGATTAATCCATCACCAACGGAAGCTACATTATCAGAACCAAGTTTAGAACCTATTGCCAAACCAAGTTCAGAAAATCCATATCCTAAACCAGTTGAAATTGCACCCCTTATAATGTTCTGACCTGGATCTGTACCAGAGGCAACACTTCTAAATCCGCTTTCAAAAGCACTTGATGCCAGTGCATTCACAAACCCCGAATTAGTTGAAGCAGCTAATCCTGCGGTGGCATTTGCCAACAGCGCACCACTTCCCGCACCTATAAAAGTCATACCAAACAAATCCCAACCTTTTAATCCCATGCTTTTGCCTGCCCTATAACCTGAATATCCTCCAATCAAAGCACCAACAATTAAATGTACAAACTCCCCATCCGGATCAACACCCATCATAGGGTTATTTCCCATAGCAAGATAGGGGCTGCTAAACTGGTTCTGCGGATCTGCGGCAAACCAGCGCCCGAGGTCGGCCCAATACATGCGACTGCCAAAATCTTGCCAGCCGACATTGGCATCCACCTCTTTACCCTGATAAAAATACTTATTGGCGGTTTCGCCTTCGCGCACCCAACTGTAGGCAGGCAAGCCATAAGGGTAATAACTGGTGGATTGAATTAAATGACTTTCGCTATGGGTAATCGTAAGTTCATCATAAAATACAACCTGTGCGTTTTGGTCGTCATAACTGAGGTACACAAACAGGTAGCCGGGCTCGTTAATTACCCCGGTGTTTAACGCCAGCAGTTGTGTTACGTTGGGCGAGTTGCCCACCGGCACCGACTGGGCCTTTACCGGTCTATAATAATCGTCAAACAAAATAAAGTTAAGGTACGCGGCCGGTTTGGTAGGGTTTTGCGTGGGGGACAGACCAAAGTTGGCGAGGTTGTTTACCGAGTTATTATAAGCCGTGGTGATTCCGTCAATTACCGAGGTAGCACCCCCCGCCATCGCACCAGCCACGGCACTGATCATAACACTGGCAGGTGCCTTGCTAAACCCCGCGTTTGAAATATACAGGGCGCTTGCCTGCATAGCAATATTATCGCCCGTATATACCCGTAAACTTTTGCGAGGCCCGATGCGGTAATTATTGTTTACTTCAAAAACTTTATCGCCCCCCACAGTGGTGTTTGCCGCAGCATTGGTTCTTATTTGCGAACTCGCAATACTATTGTTGAAGATGGTATTTTCGTACGTGAGGTTGGTCGTTTCCATGGTAGCCTTATAAATTGTGCTACCCGGGTTGGTTTGCAGCACAGCCCGCACGCTGCCAACCTGGTCGGTTAAAAAGTACTGGTATTCCCAATCACTTTTGTAAAGCGAAACGTGGTTTATATAAAATGTATCGCCAATAGTTGCCCCGTCCCACGCTACACCTACTGAAAGGCTACTGTACCCTGCGGGCACAGTAAAAAACATCTCGACCCACGCCATATTGCCGGCACCTATGGGTAAGGCAGGCCCTACCTTCGAGATGGTAAGACTGGTAGAGTAATCGGGTGTCATAAACAATTTTGCATTGCTGCCCACAGTTTGATAACCCAGCACCCGAAGTCGGTACGTTTCGCCCGGGTTAACATTAAACACTGCGGAAACATTGTTTCCAATTCCGCGCAAGCCACACAAGTTGGTTAACAGCGGAGGCACTACAGTTGCCGTGGATACTACTTTTACAAAATCATCGGGACCAATCATTTCGGTGGTTACCGTAGCACGGAATCCATTAAACCCGGTGGTTGTACCAGCCGAAGCGTTATTAAGCATGTTTGCGTTTACAGCCGGTAGCACCCGACCTTCGGCATGAGTAGCCATTTGCAACTGATCATCGAGGTAAATAAACTCACCCACATAATCCGTTTCGCTTAAGGGCTGGTTGGCACTATTGAAATAGGTCTGGTTTAATTTCACTCCAGCGGCATCATACGTGTATTGTATGTATGAAAGGTTAGAAAAGGTTACCCGGTCCATCCGGTTTAACAGATTGTAGGTGATTGCAATAATGTTCTTATTCTTGTCTTTAATCAGATTGCCATTGGCATCGTATTCATAATCATTGTTGGTTGTATTCTGATCGTTAAAACCAAGTGCGTTTGCTGGCGTATCCGTCACCTTCATTAATTGATTGCCTCCGGTGCCATAGTTATAATCCAATTGATCAATGGTTTGAACCGGAAATGAACCACCGCTTCTATTCAGTGTTTTTATGTTGCCATTCAAATCGTAGGTAAGATTATCTTCATTGTATAGGCCAGTAACGGTTGGGTCACCAAGCTTCTTAAAGGTCGCAGATGTAAGCTGCCCGCGATTGTCGTATTGAAAATTGTAGTAAGGCAATTTTGAGGTGTTGTCTGGATACCATCTAACTCCGGCCAGTAATCCATCATATCGCTCTTGTGTATTAGCATCAAAAGCTATGGCATTGTAGGCCAGTTCCATCCCAAAATACCCAAAACCATCCGGGCGTGCATGCCAGGTGTTCGTCATCCAACCCTTAATATTGAATCTGAAATCTCCGTATTGTAAGTACGCTGATCCATTATCTACGCTGTGCAGATTTTTTTTCACAGCCTGCCCCAGTTCGTTATACTGAAGTGCCGACAAAACAATTTTTGGTTGCGAACCCACCTGATGCCAGGCCTTAACCATGCGCCCGGCATGGTCGTACTCAAATTCTTCAAGAACAGAAACTGAACTACCTGCACTGTTGTGACTAGTTCGTGTGGCCAACGTCCAGCCTGCGAAATTGTACTTACTACTTACCCGATCTGCTCCACCCAGGTGATTTTCGCCAGTACTTTGAATAACGCGCTGCTGATCATCATAATAAACAACATTCCAGAGAAACTTAGACTGACCCAACACTTTTACCTTTGTAGCTGTGGGTAGCCCGCGCACCCTCTTAAACTCTACCGGAGGCATTCCACTTAACTCGCCTTGATAATAATCAATTGCCCCATAACTCGGAGGCATAGTGCCCGACATAATCGACTGGCAGGTGGCACCCGCGTAAAAGGTAAGCGTAGCGGGCATTTGAGATTTGAAACAATAATCATCGTAAAAAGAAATCACCAGATAAGCATTGGGGTCGCTAACGCTAGGGTAACAATTGTTGGTGTAGCCGTGAACGATGGTGCCCGTGGTTTCAAAAACATCAGGATCGGTAAGTAAATCCAGTCTGATCTGATCAACCGTGCCCGGCAGTGTGGTCACCCCGGTAAGCACGGGTCGGCTCCATTGATCGTACTTGGTAAAGGTCCACTGATTAAGTAACCGTTGATTGCCATCCTGTGAAAGCGCGAGGCGATCGAGTTTGTCATATACAAAAAAGCTCCACTCCTTCCCGGGGCCTTTTTCAGCAATTTTTCTATTCTCCGTATCGTAGGCATATTGATAGGCATATTGAGCCAACAGCAGGCTACCATTGAAGGGGCGTAGTTCAAACCCGGGCGAACCGACAAATGTGTTCGCAAGTGTTATTGTGCTACCCTGTGCATATCGATAGGGTGTTGAATACGGACCTGATAAACTTGTGCTTTGTGCAAGTAATTGCTGTCCAGCCGGGATGTTATCTAAGGAGGTTAGTGCGGCATCACTCATTGCTTTGATCAAGGCTGGCGGAAGAATAAAGACAAGATTGTTGTGGCTATCGTATACATAATGAGTTTCCAGCCAGGTCGAACCATCCTGCGATTTAGTCAATACAGTCTTTCCCTCACTATCCTTAAAAACAATAGTACTTTGGTTATTCAGATCGATGGTGGTAGCCTTTGAAAGAATACCAGCCGCATAATAAGCCGAAGTGAGGTTGAATGAAGTGGTTCCATTTGGCACCAGCGTCCATTTGCGCACCTCCGTGCCAACATTGGCTCCATAGGTAAATTCAGTGGTCTTGCTTTGCAATGGGTTGGAAAGGTTCTGCTGCCAGGCTGCTCCAACACCACCCTGCTCAACAACTCTGTTTAACGGAGTGTTATCAAAATAAGTGACTGAATAAGGTTGCTGATCTGTTGGCAAGAATGCAGCGGCCCCGCCAGTATAAAAATTATAATGAAGGCTTTGGTTATAGGTTAATGTAGGCCCCAACAATAAATCGGGTTTGTAACGCCCATCTGTTGCCGTTGAAACCATTGGTAAGTACTGCATGGTTTCGCGCCCGAGGTTATCAAAAACTTTTATATCAACCACATCCTTGCCTAGAGGCGAGCCTTGTACATTGATTGCTTGAATTGGTTTACCCTGATCATCGAGGTATTCTACTACCTGAGCAGATTGAAACTTCGTAAGAGTTGTAAGGGCTGCCTCCGAAGTAATAGGTACCAGGATTTTATTCTTAACCCGATAGTTTCGATTTTGTCCGCTAAAGGTGCCCTGTGCGGAGGCCTGATGAAAAATCAGTCCTTGAAGAAGTACCAGTATGAAAAAATTTCTCATAAGTTAGTTCTTAGTATTATAGATGCTGCTTTCGACAATATTTTTATCCTTATCACGGATTAACTTAGACCTGTTAAAACTATCATATTCGTAATAGGTCATCAGGTTGTTAGGTCCATTCACTGTAAGCACATTTCCAAATTTATCGTACGAATACGAAGTCATGGTTGCTGCAGGTCGGTGAATGCGAACTTCATCAATCCATACACCCGTTCCAGGAATTGAGTAATTGGTACCCGTGAATGAATCTTCTATCAGTGTCCAACTACCACCACTGATTTTTTTCCAATAAGTAACTTTATACGTATCAGAAGCTGGCATTACGTAAGCCAGCGAAGTGTTATACTTGCTTTTTCCACCCGCTGCGGCATCCGTGCTACAGCTAACCGTACAATCCTCAAACCCTTCATAAACGAGACCATCTGAAACTGTGTAGTTGGCTTCAGCTAAAATTCTAGGTTTGGTTGGGTGCCAGATTTTAGCCTGATTGGCAGCCGGAGTATAAACTTCTCTTACAAGCCCGCGGGCTTCATCCATCTTTGTTATAATGCTGATCAATTTCCAATTTGCAGCTGGTGGTGCGGGATCAGCTGTTTGCCAAAATCCTTCAAAATCACTTGCTCCTGTATACTTCCATTGGTATGAATAAAAAGGTGCCGGTACAAGATTAACACCCCAGCTTTTCCATTTGGTAGCACTTGATTCAGTATATACACCATCTACTTTTTTCCGTTGAAGAATAACAGGTGACAGGAGGTTTCTGGATTTACTAACATCATATTTTTGCCACCAGTAGGTACTTTCAACCTCTACTATACTCTGGCCGGCATTACCTTCTGATTTCACCAAAACAGGCAGCCCGGTTTGAGCATCGTAGGTGTACGAGGTTTTTGAAGTTAAACCATCCTGGGTGGCGATTGTGTAGAGCGGCCGAACATACCAGCCGGCATTGATTGTAAAAAATTTATAATCCGTCTCGCTGGTTGAAACCACCGAACCACTCGCTCCATACGAAATTGATCGATACCCTGCCCCGGTAATTTTTTTATAGTTTGTTAGTACTTCACTACCTGCTATAAAGGCACCACCAGCGCTTGTTGATGCCGAGGGAAGACCATTGAAGAAAAAATTCTCCGATCTTCCTATGGGTCTTGTGTTCGGATCAAAGTCTGTGTCGGGAACAACAGTGACTTTATTAAATTGTGCCACAGATCCTAAATTGTCCGCAGTGGCAGTGTTGGCATCATACTGATAATTTACGTAACGCGTTGAGTTGCCATCAAAAGATTCCATGCGTGTGGCGACAAAGGCAGACAGGCTGCCATAATAACTGTCTTGAACTTTACGGTATAATTTGAGTGATAGAGCATCTTCCATAAAGTTGAATGGTGCTGAATACGGACCAAAATAAGTAACTAACGTGTTCATGGCAGCCTGAGGGGAGGCAACTAACATATTGGCCCTGTCCCAAACGCGCTGGGCACCAAACCCTGTCACTGTTATGCCCGGGTAAGAGGTTACTATTGGATTTACAATCCCATTTTTAAAATTTATTCCGATAGAGCCTGTGGCGTAAGGATCGCCCGTTGTTACAAAATCATAACCACCCTGCAAAAAAGTATCATTCCAACCACCCCCCGATTTTATCCATGCATAGGGAATAACGGTGGCGTTTTGAGGCCAGGTACCTGTGGGAGTTCTAAAGAAGAACTTACCTGAATAGGTAACATAATTATAGCCACCCAACAGCGCAAAAAGGTTATCGGTTGCAGTTGCTGCATTGTCGATTCTATTAATCCAGGTTGATGTATTAGGATTAAACTCCGTGAGTGTAACACGTGGGGTGCCGGATACATTTCGGGGTCTTAATACAAAATCTTCACCCAAAGATATTAAGTTACGGGCATAAATATTAGGACCGTAATAATCGAGCAAGCCAGAATAAAGCCAGGTTGATCCATTAAACCGGTAAGCGTGACTTCCGCTAATATCAGATACAACCGCCAAACTATTATTTACAAAATTTACATGCGCATAGTCGTTGAAAGATGAGGCTGTATATCTCGCGGCATTATTATAGTTCTCATCCCAGCTATAGATATATTCAGGTGTGCCATAACCCATTAACAATGAAAATGAATTTGTTGAGTGCCAATAGGATTTCTGGCCATCCGTTGTGTTGGGGCTAATAGAAGAAGAGAAAGTCTGAGTTTGCCAGAGTGCCGCCTTATTGAGATAAGATAAATATATTATATCTTGATTGGATGCATTTAAATGACTTATATAATAATTGTTAGATGCCGAATAATAATATTCTCCCTTTGGATTGGTTCCATATGTGATTTGCCAACCCGAATCCGTGTTTCTAAAAACAAAATTTCTAACAGGTGCAAAAAAAGGTTGGTTCGTGTTTTTAGAACCCACAAAGACAAACTTTTCACCAGAAATTAAAATTGGCTCCTGAACATCACTATAACTATTGGACGCTGAGTACTCAGAAACAAACTGAAAAGAACTCGTGGTCCAGGTAGCCTGCAAGGAATTGTCCCTTCTGAATAACTTTAAATCATAATTTGTTGTAGTACCTACCTTATTTAGTATTCCGAAAAAATCTCTACCCAGTGCCACGTTGAAGTCCTGTCTTTTTGAGCCATCTCCGTTATCCAGCAAGTTGACCGAAGATAAAAAAACAGGACCCGGATTTGATATCCATTTTCCGCCATCCCAGGTAAAGACATCTACGCGTACATTTTTCGGGTTTGAATCATGCGTAACACCATTATAAGCTCTTCTGGTAACTACAACGTAATCCTCACCAATAAATATTCTGGGTTCTGCATAGCCCGCAACCGCATCAATCGCTAATTCACGATTAGTGTTTGGTAAATTTTGTAGAGAATAAATATAATCAACGGTGCCCTTTAACGGTGAGATCACTTTTTTTAAGGCTCCTGTATTAGCTGTTGAAGCTGTGCTCGTTTCATACTGAAACTGGTAACCGGGCAAAGCAGCACCGACATTGTTAAATTGGGTAATAGAGGTAAGTTGTCTTTTATAAAATTCAAGTGTACCTATTGAACCATACCCAAAACGCACCTCGCTTAACAATTCATTTGTTTCGTTGTAATAGATTAGTTTATCCAGATACTTTGATTCAAATTTTTCCTGGTAAGCATCAGGCTCAGCAGCTTCCTGATGCATATCCAGGTACTCGGCAGTTGTGCCTGTTAGCTTGTTAAGGTACACTAATGAGATGCGTTCCCCATTCAGGTTTCTGATTTCTTTAAGATAGGCCGCTTTGGTATGATCCACCGTTCCCGTTCCAACTTTCTCTTTGTCGTGCAAATACTCAAGCGTAATTTTATCACCCCACAAATCGATCACTTCCGAAAGATTCCAGATGTAGGCATGGGCTTGCTGGCCCGTTGCAAGTGAACTATTCCCAATCCAATTGCCCCACCGCACCATATATTGTATTGTACTTCGGGCATTTGTATTGTCACCATAAATTAATTGGGTTCCATCCTCTTTTGTAATGATCCATTTTTCCGTTGCAGGCTGGTAGCGAATTCTCCAGGGTTGGTAGTTTTTAGCATAATAATCCCACTCTGATCCAATGAGTCCGGTAAAAATAAGTTGATTTGAAGAGCCACCCTCCTGCAAGTAAAAATCATCATCTTCGCGGGTGCCCGTTCCTTTGTGATCAACCACAATGCGGGGTGTTTCCAAACTCCAACCTAATCCTAATATTCCCGTAGGTGATTCACGGTTCCACCGATTTACTTGTTCCCTTACACCTATAGAACTATAAGAAGCTGCTAACGAAAATCCAGCATTGCCCCGTCCTTGGATTGACATCAGCGGCATGGAGAACTGTACTTGTCCTGTAAAGAGGTTTATGCTATTATCCAGAAATCCAGCATTATCGGGCAATAATGAAAATGATTTTGGTTGTGAGCCACTGAGCGGCCCCATCGACTGCGACATCACCATACCTGGGATGATGAAAACTACTAAGAAGATAATTCTGCGCATACGAATTATTTCTTTTCAGCTTTTAAAGAATCTACCACCTTCTTTAATTCTATTATATACAGGGTTAACTCCTCTACTTTTTTCAGGAGAAGAACATTCATTTCGCCCAACGCCTGACCATTTACAGCGATATCTGAAGCTGAGGGCACCTCCGGTAAATGTTTGTTCTCATTGATATACTGCTCAAGTTCGAGGAGTGGTTTTAGTTTATAATCACTGGAAAAAACATAGTCGGGCCAGGTGGTACTTGTATTTTCTACTTTCACTTCTTTGGCTCCTATTAAACCATTTACAGCCAGTTTGTAGTTGTTTGGATTAGCTGCCAGCGTAGTACCAATACCTACATTGCCATTAGATGCAATCCGCATTCGCTCGGCACCGCTCGTAAAGAACGCCTGGGTATTGGCAGCTACAGGGCGAATGTAGTTACCAGCACCATAATTGTAGTTACCATCAAAAAAAACAGAACCACCGCTATTCAAAACGACATCTCCTCCTCCACCCGCCCGAATAGTAGGACCAGAGCCAGTAGCAGGACCAACTACTTCCAATTTTGTGTTAGTTGATAGGTTGGTTGTGCCTATACCAATATTACCACTGGTCATATTGATTAATAAACCTTTAGTGCCTGTATTCCAGTCTGCCAGATATAAATGTTCAGTTGCACTTGTCCACACGCCACCCACTACTGTACCACCTGACAAGCGTAACTGTCCACCTGCATGGTTAATGTCAAGTTTGCCCATGGGGGTGGTCGTTCCAAGTCCCAGATTTCCCGTATTAAAGTAGATACTTGAACCATTATTTGTCCATTGCGAACTACCTCCGCCACCTGTAAAAGGAACACCATTTACATATAGTGCAGTAGCGTTTATAGAGCCATTTACATCAAGGCGGTGGGTGGCATGGGCAGGCGTATTTATTCCAACATTTCCGGTAGAGGCAGAAATTTGCATTCTCTCTGTAGTCCCGTTAGCAAAGAATCTGAGATGTGCTCCAGCTCCACCATTACTATTGTAGTTGATGTACATTCCATCTTGATTCACAGTAGACTCATTTCTGATTACTCTCCCGTTTATGTAAATGTCATTAGGTGAGTTTGCCGTGTTAATTACGCTAACACCGTTAACACCAATAATGCCATTTACATCTAGTTTTTTTGTTGGAGAACTAAGACCTATACCTACATTTCCGTTATAGTGAATTACCATTCGCTCGGATGCCTGAGAATCAAAACCACCTGTGTGAAACCGAATTGCTCCATTTACTTTTGGGTTTGCAAAATTCATATGCAACCCAGTGGTACCACCCAGATACATCATAAATGTATTTTGTAAGTATGTATTGCCGGTAGTGCTTGCCGGATAGGCATAAAACGAGGCCGCTACAGACTCAGAACCCGAACTATTTTGTAGCTCAAATGCGGAAAGGGCATTTGTTGTTGAGTAAACTCCCCTTACGTAAAATTTCCTGTCCGGTGCCGTAAAGCCAATTCCTCTACGTTACCTGTATTGGTATTGTAGATAGTTGTGCCACTTGTTGTCCATTGAGCCCTTACCAAGAAAGGAGTGAATAGTAATGTGACGATTATAATTTTGCGCATAGGTTAGGTTGTTGGTTAATCAAATTTAAACCAAGCATCAGAAATAGATATTTCTATTTACTAATATTACCTACGCACTTTTTTCTACCACCAAAGAAGTAGTCCGATTTTTGAATTCGGTGTAATTCAATAACTTAGATGGACTTGTGCTTCTCATTTTTTACATTTTCCCAAACATATGGCATTCATTAGCTCTAATTTATATATCTCCTCAACCCTCGTTTTAAGAAAGATCTATTGTTTTATAGTCTGCTGCCTTTATCTTACTTCTCTTAAAGTATTCAGTCAACACACTAGCCTGATTAACTATTCAATCGGTGAGGGGCTACCTAGTTCCGAGGTATATCAAATTCACCTCGATAGAAATGGATTTTTATGGTTTGCCACAGATAATGGCGTGGCCCGTTTTGACGGCAAAGATTTTGAGCGTTTTAATATTAAAGACAGCTTACGTGACCCGGTGGTATTTGGCCTGCATGAAGACATTAAAGGAAGAATCTGGTTTAGAACTTTTACCGGTAAACTTTCCTATTTTGAGAATGGAAAAATTTATCCCTATCAGCATAACCGTGTTACTTCAAAGATTGCTGCAAGGGCAATCATTACAGACATGCAGTTTGATAGCCTTGATAATCTAAGTCTGTCAGTCGGTAAATTTGTCAAATTAGATAGAGTAGGGAAAATTGTCAGTCAAGAATCTATTGAGCCTGGTGTTTTAGAATATAAAAAACTTTCAGCCACGCAAGGCCTGGTGGGCTCAATGGTTATATTAAAAAGAATCAAGCGGCTAAAAATCTTTGATAAATTTTATGATATTAAATTATCTGATACTACTCAATGGCTGCAAAGCAGTTATTCGGTGGTGGAAAAATAGAATTTACTTTACCCTGAACACAGACGTTTTTGAATACTTCAATTCGCAGATAAAAAAGGTTTTTACTGCTAACGCCCCCATTATTAGCCTATCCCTTATTGATAACAATGAAGTGTGGTTTGGTCTCTTGAATCAGGGTGTTATAAGAACTTCTTTCCCTGATTTCAATCAAGTATGTGAAATTCCTGAACTTAGAAACAAGTCTGTTTCAAAGGCGTTAAAAGATCGTGAAGGTGGATTTTGGATTTCGACACTCGAGAAAGGTGTCTATTACATTCCTAATTTTGAAATAAAGAGTTTATCGTTCAAAACCACGGCACGCGTACGCGCTATTGGAAACATCGCCAACAGGGTGTTAATAGGAGATTATTCGGGTCACTTGATGGCTGAAAATTCAGAGAATGGTCATGTGCAATGGAAAAGGAACTTTAATTCACCCATCACCAGCGCTTTCGTCAGTAGGGATTCTTTAATATGGGTTTCTTGCGTTGACGGCACCACTATCCTAGACAAAAACGGATCGGTAATAAAAACCTTAACAGAAGCAAGTTTTACTGATTTTACCCAAGAGGATGCACAGTCGATTTGGGCTTTTAACAGCTACGGCCTTCACCTATTCACTAACAAAGGAAATCTTGTATTGCGAAAAAAGCTTGATTCGTGGAATCGGAATATTACCAAAGTGGACAATACCATTTATGTTAGTGGCCGCAATGGCTTACAGATTTACGATACTCTTTTCAATTTCAAGATGGAGGTTAGAGATTTTAAAGACTTTAAAATTTCCAAAATTCTTGCTTTTGGTAATTACCTTTTAATAACTACCACGGGTAACGGTTTCTTTTTATGGGACAAATCCCTGCAGGTAATTGCATATGCCAGTTATGGAAACTTTATCAGTAACTACATATACGATGCAATGATAGGAAACGGCTTAATTTGGATTGCAACTGACAATGGAATAGCAGTATGCACCAAGGAAAGTCTATATTATCAAAAACCGAAATTCTTTGTAATAAATAGGCAAAACGGATTGCTTGCCAGCAAGGTTAACAAATTAAAATTGTATACTAACAAAGTTTTTGCTTTCTGCGATGAGGGGTACTCCGTACTTCCAGTTCATGGAACCATATTCGTAAATCGGCTGCCTTTATTTTACTTAAAATTTGTGCAGTCAAGCAACAAAAAACTTGACCCGACAACACCGATTGTACTTTCAAAATCTGAAAATGATATACAAATTGGAGTTGGATTCTTATCCTACAAAAATCAAAACATATATTCAAGATTTAGAGTAAAAGAGGAAAATTCATGGACTTACTCAACGAATCGTGTATTTCAGTTCAACTCACTTGATGAAGGGGATTATTTTTTTGATCTTGAATATTCTCTTGACAATTTCACCTGGACGAAAGCACCTACTCGTATTTCGTTTACCATCTTACCCTCCTGGTGGCAAACCTGGTATTTTAGAACGTTGGTTCTGCTGGCAGTCTCTGCAATAGGATATGTAATTTATAGAACCCAGGTAGCGAGATATAAGGAAAAAAATAGTTACTTAAACCTGATGAATGATCAACAAAGGAAATTATTAGGGGTAGAGATAGCAACTGCAGAACGGGAGCGGAGTCGCATTGCCAAAGATTTGCATGATGGGATAAGTAGTAATCTGATTTCAATTAAGCTATTGGCTAACCGAATTGCCAGAAAGGCGGCTCCGAAAGAGGCCGATGAAATCGAAGAGCAGATTCATAAATTAATTTCGGAAGTACGAAACATTATTCATGGCCTTACCCCGCCCGGTTTAAGTCATTTTGGCTTATCAACCACCATTGCAAATTATGTTCTTGTGGTAGAAAAAAATCACTCGATTAAGCTAACGTTTGATTACCAAGGCGAAACAGTAATAGATGATCGGATATCAACAATAATTTTTCGAATCGTTCAGGAATTAACAACCAACTCAATAAGGCACGCGTGCTGTAGGTTAATTAACTTGCATATTAATGTCTTTTCAGATACGATTAGCATATCCTACGCTGATGATGGAGTTGGTTTTAATCCAGATTTAGTTAGTAAAGGATTTGGGTTGCTCAACGTTCAATCGCGGGTTGATTCTCTTGGCGGAGCATTGAGCTTCGAATCCGGAGAGTTTGGAACTTCATATTCAATCGATATACCACACAACGCTAATTCAAAAAACTAATGATTCGTACGGTTCTAACCGATGACCACACTATATTTTTAGACGGGCTAGGAAAGTTACTGGCCGATACAAATGATTTTGTAATTGTAGGGAAATTTAGAGACGGCCCATCCCTCCTTAATTCAATTGATATCCTCGATGCAAATCTCCTGATCCTGGATATCGATATGCAGGGTATGAGCGGATTAGAAGTTATTAAAAGAATACGGATAAGGAGTAAAAAAATCAAGATTGCAATTCTTACCTTGCATGACGAGATTGGGTATTCCATGGAGGCAGCGAGTTTAGGTGCCAACGGGCTTATCCTTAAATCAGTTCCTACAATAAATCTTATCAATACGCTACATTCAATAGTCTCAGGAATTGACTTTTTCCCAAAAAAGCTGAAGACAGTAGATTCTTTCAGTTTACTATCTGACCGTGAAATTGAAATCTTAAAACTTCTATCGGAAGGACAAAGCAACGAAGCCGTTTCGCAAAGATTGAAAATCTCTGCCTTGACCATAAAGACTCACCGAAAAAACATTTTGCGAAAATTAGGTGCGGAAAACTCGCTACAAATGGTTCGAATTGCCTATGAAAAAGGTTTAGTTTAAAATAGTAATTTTGCCCGATTAAAAAACTAAATGAAAAAGAATGTCTTAGTCCTTGCGCCTCATACAGACGATGGTGAATTGGGTTGTGGAGGTAGCATTGTAAAATTTTTAGAGGAAGGCGCTAAAGTACACTATGTTGCTTTCTCCATTTGCACAAAATCGCTACCTCCCCATCTAGCACCGGACACCCTGGAAAAGGAAGTGAGGATTGCCACGAAAATACTCGGTATCAAACCCGAGCATCTTATTCTTTACGATTTTGATGTCAGGCGGTTTAAGGAATTTCGGCAGGATATTTTAGAAGAACTTGTTCAAATTAAATTGAAATTGGAGCCAGATTTAGTGTTCATTCCGACCCTCCATGATATCCATCAAGACCATCAGGTGATTTCTGAAGAGGGGCTACGAGCCTTCAAAAACACATCCATACTTGCCTATGAGCTACCGTGGAATAACCTTACATTTAACACGGCTGGGTTTATTAAATTAGAGAGTAGCCATATTGAAAAGAAAATTGAAGCTTTACATGCTTATAACTCGCAAAAGCATAGATCCTATTTAAATGCTAATTTTATTAAATCGTTGGCCACTACGCGTGGGGTGCAGATAAGCACAAATTTCGCTGAAGCATTTGAAGTAATTCGGTGGGTAATCTAATCTTAACACCAATGAAGTTCGTAACAGTAGCTGATATAAAATCAATATTTCGGGATGAGAAATTTGTGATAAACGACATTACTCAAACAATAGATGGAGCCATTTCTTTGCAAAATGCCAAAGCCAATCAAAGTCTTACTAAAATAAGTTGGATAAATGATACGAATGCCCTAACCATTCAGCCTAAAGAGTTAACTCTTGGGCTTTTGGTATTAACTTCGGGAGCGTTTGAAAAACTCAAGTCTGCAAATTGCAATTTCCTCGTTGTCTCAAATCCAAGAGCCATCTTCTTCAAAATTATTAAGCACTTTTTCCCCTCATCCAAGAAACCAGCAGGAATAGAAAAGACTGCCTACATACACCCATCCAGCTATATTGGTAAAGATTGCTATTTAGGGCACGGTGTTGTTGTTGAAGAAAATTGTTTTGTTGGTGATCACACTGTAATTATGCACAATACCTGCATATTAGCAGGGACACAGATTGGAGAAAATGTAATTATCGGCTGTAACAATACAATTGGCAATTATGGTTTCGGGTACGAAAAAGATGAACGCGGACAATACGAACTGTTGGAACACATTGGAAATGTGATTATTCATGACGGTGTAGAAATCCATAATAATACCTGCATTGATCGTGGCGTGCTCGACAATACAGAGATTTTTGAAAATGCAAAAATTGATAATCTGGTTCATATTGCCCATGGAGTCGTTATTGAAAAGAATTCCGTAATTATCGCCAATGCAATGATAGCGGGTAGTGCCCGCATAGGTGAGAATTCATGGATAGCCCCTTCCGTTTCTATAAAAAACAAACTTAAAATTGCACCTAACACTTTTACCGGAATTGGAGCCACCGTACTAAAAGATACAGCAGAAAATCAAACGTACATTGGCAACCCAGCCGTTACCCTTGAAGAGCATAAAAGATGGTCGGTGATAAAAAAGAAGCTCAACTAAACCCTGACTATCTCTAATATCCTATCACAAATAAATTCCGATGCTTTTCCATCTCCAAATAAAGGCGGAAATTGAAGATCTTTTTTTCCTGATAAATAGGAATAAGCATTCATGATCTTTTCAGGACTAGTGCCAACAAGCAAAGCACTTCCACTTTCTACTAATTCCTGCCATGGGGTTTCTTCTAACAAGATGACACAGGGCTTCTTAAAGTAATAAGCCTCCTTCTGCACACCCCCAGAGTCAGTAAAAATAATGTTGGCCTTTTTTTCCAAAAGGGTCATTTCGACAAATGATACGGGTGGTATTACTCTAATTTTACTTTTCGATAGTGCCGTTCGGGTTTGTAAACTGATTTTAGACTCAATTATTTTTAACGTGCGTGGATGAACCGGGAAAACAAAAGGAAGATTTTGTTCATCTGAAATTCTTACAAAAGCTTTCAAAAGCTCTTCCAACACTCTTGAATCATCTACATTACTGGGGCGATGCATGGTAAGCAAGGCAAATTCGTTTGCCTTTACATTCAGATTATTAAGCCAATGTATTTTTCTTTCTGCTGCTTCCCCAAAGAACAAAGAATTATCATACATGATATCTCCGCAATGATACACTCCGGGAGTATCAGATGTCAATTGTGATTTCCTGTCAATTTTAAATCCTTCGTTCCGCATATTCTCAATCCCCGAAAGGGTTGGGACAAAAATTAAAGTTGAGAGATGATCGCAGATCAGCCTATTTATCTCCTCAGGAAATTTTTTATTAAACGACCGTACACCCCCCTCAACATGAATTATCGGAATATGTAGTTTTGCCGCAGCAACGGCTGCTGCCAAAGTGGAATTGGTGTCACCATACAGTAAAATTGCATGAGGTTTCTCTGTAAGAAAGATCTCTTCCAACTTAATCATCATATGCGCAGTTTGAACTGCATGTGACCCCGAACCCACTTGAAGATTAAAATCTTCTTTAGGAACATTCAACTCCTCAAAAAAAACTTTAGACATTGTCTCGTCATAATGCTGGCCCGTATGGACAATAATTTCCTGTATCTCAGAAGCAAAGGAATTTCGTATGGCTCGACTAATGGCGGAGGCCTTGATAATTTGAGGTCGCGCCCCAATAACGGTAATGATCTTTATCATGCTACAATCTCGTCTAATAATTTTGATAGTTGGCGTGTAAGCTCGCGCCTGGAATAGTTCATAATTTTCTCTTCATTGGGTACAGACCATTTTCCTAACAAGAAGGCATTGTAATGCCTAACCAAAAAATCGATTATACCAAGTTCGTCCTCAAATCCAAACGTTTCCCCTACTCCCGTTTCCGCTAACAGTTTCGCGGCATCTCCATCGGTAGGGCCAATACATAGCACCGGCCTCCGGGAAGCAAGGTATTCGAAAAGTTTTCCAGTAAGAACCCACTTAGCACCTTCAAAATTATCAATTGGAAGTAACAATAATTGAGCAGATTGTAAATATTGCGCAACCGCATTATGCGGAACAAAGGAAACCTGAATAAGATATTCTGTCAATGCATATCGATCTATCGAATCCAGAATCGTTTGCTCAACTCTGCCAATTAGTTTTATTTTAAGATGATGAATGATTGGATGATTCTCTTGTTTAAGCCGAGCCATTGCTTTCCAAAGCATTTCTGGATTTCTGCGTTTCAAAAAAGACCCAACATGAACAATTGAAAATTGGGAATCCAATGTTAAGGAAGGTGAAACTGCAAAATCTGATTCATCAAAACCATTGGTTATAATCTCCACTCGCCTTGCTCCTTTTTGATCAAACTCTTTCTTCATATGGCGGCCCACCACCACCGTTACAGAGGCAGATTTTAACACATTTAGTTCTAAATCATGATGCCGTTTATCAGCCCAACGCGTTAATCTCAAGTCTTGATAGTAATCCATTGTTGTCCAGGGATCCCGAAAATCAGCCAACCAGGGTATTTTGTTTTTGTTATAAAGCTTGAGCGCGATTAAATGATTTGAATGAGGTGGGCCCGTGGAAATTATGGCATCAAATTTTTCATTAAAAAGCTTCCTATTCAAGAAAAAAATTGAAGGCTTAATCCAAAAACACCTTGTGTCGGGAATGAAAAGATTACCTCTTATCCATAAAGAGATTTTTTCTGCCACCGAAATTTTATTACCCGTCTTAATTGTATTTCGATGAATTGTTTCCTTGTTTTTCTTCCCAGTAAATAGTTTATAAAGGGAATATGGCTCCCAAATTCTTGTTTTATAGATTTTAATTCCATCCGGAATTTCATCCAACAAGGAATTATCTAGCTCAGGAAATTCACCATTCGAAACTGTATAGATAACAGGTTCCCAACCAAAATTACGAAGGTATTTACAAAATTTTAATACTCGCTGAACGGCAACTCCGCCACTAGGAGGCCAATAGTAAGTAATGATTAAAACTTTTTTATTAGTCATTGCGCGGGCTAAAATTATCCATTTTCAACTAATCCAATTATCTCATCCCGTTGCTCCGGTCTGAACCATTTAATTTCTGGATCCCGTTTGAACCATGTGAGTTGCCGTTTTGCATATCGTCTCGAGTTTCGCTTCAACAAACGAATTGCCTCCTCCCGGTCGTACTGATT
>JAEUUB010000635.1 GCA_016787745.1 Cyclobacteriaceae bacterium | reverse complement strand
AGAGAATAAAAATACTGGTAACAAGCCCAACTGTTAAGCCAAGAATATTTATGAAAGTGTAATTCTTATGACGAAGGAGATTACGAAGGGAAGTTTTCAGGTAATTAGTAAACATGTAAAATCTGATTTTTTGATAGGTTTAAGTCTCTACGAAAAGATAACAATCATGCCAATCCCAATCAACTAAATCAGCTTCATTTCAAGCGATGTTTTACTTTGCTCCGTTCGATATCGAACATTCGTGTATCGGATTAGGGCATTTGTCAACTTTATGAATTTTGTAAAACCTCAGTCGCTTGTTGAGCAATCGCTACCAATTACAGCTACTGCTCTGTTCGATTCAAAAAAAAAAGAGGCTGTTAAGAGTCAAACGATTTTTGAATTATTTTTCAACCAGGCTATTTTCAATTGTTTTGCAGTTCACCGGTTGGTGCTTGCGCCCTTGTTGAAATTTTTAAAGAAGTGTTACTGAATGTAATCCCAGATAATGATCTAAAGCTTTTGTCAGCGGCCCGTTGTTCTTTTTTTGTCATTTACATATTCCAAAATGTCGCCTGGCTGGCAGTCTAATGCTTTGCAAATGGCGTCTAAGGTGCTAAAACGAATTGCTCTCGCCTTCCCTGTTTTTAAGATAGAGAGGTTGGATAATGTCAAATCAACTCTTTCAGAAAGTTCATTCAAAGAAATTTTTCGTTTTGCCATCATCACGTCTAAGTTTACAACGATTGGCATGGCTTAAATTGTTAGATCATTTTCAGATTTCATATCTATGGCATTCTGTAAGATTCTTTCAAATATTGCGGCAGCGGTCGCTATTACAACAGAAGCAAACGTAGTTACGATGCACATAGCAAGAAAACCCGCTGCGTCATCTTCCTTATGGGATATCGTTATGTAGAGTCCCGCCAACACAATTAAAATACTTAATACAATTGCACAATACTTTATGCTCCTTAAAGCCCCAACAGAGTTTGAAGAGAATACTTTATTTTGTCCGATGTATCCCAGCAATTTGAATGCCTTATACAGGGCCACGAAGAAAGCGATTGATGCCCCGTATCCATACAAGATAAACGGGTCGGAGTAAATGCTGAACAAATCTAAGTTTGTAGCTCTTCCCTCAACTAAAGGAAGCCGAATTAAAACGGCCAGCATCACAAGGCCGATTAGCACGATAACTGCCTGAAGAAAAACTGTTGAAACCTTTTTCATAATGATTTTACAATTATAGATCTGACGCAATAATAATAAATATATATTGATAAACAATAAATTTTTATTATTTTTAGAAATATTTGAAAAGGAATTTGTCCTTGCTATTGAATTTTGTGCTGTTAGGACTAATGGGCTTCACGGCTATGACCGCAACGTTTGTGCATATTGAATTGCAGGGTAAGGAGCGCTTGTTAAATGGCCATCGTCCAAGACAAGCGCGACTTGCAGCAAAATTGTTCACGTGACTGAACTAAATTAAGAAACAAAAACTACAACGCAACACCGAACCTCGCAATGAAATATGCACATTGTGCATGTTGCACGACTACTTTATAAATATAGTGATGAAAATTATCTTTGCTTATGCAAGGACGAAAAGCATTTGAAGAAAAACTCTTCACCCACTTTCAGTTATCGGATCGGGTGCCCGCTGATAACTTTTACC
>JAEUUB010000620.1 GCA_016787745.1 Cyclobacteriaceae bacterium | reverse complement strand
TCCACCAGTAAACAGCCACTGTCGAAAAAAGAGGGCTAAGTCTTTGCCCGAGATTTCTTCCATCACTCTTCTAAAGTCGGATGTCATGGCATTGCTGTTTTGGTAAAGGGCATAATACTTTCTAATTCCATTCCAGAAATTAACATCACCCACCTCATGCCGTAACATATGCAGTACCCAGCCCGCTTTTTGATACGTGTTTGTGCTAAGCACCTTATTGATGTCCACGATGGTAGTGTCTACAACGGGCGATTGATTTTTTTTGTAAAACTGAACGATCTCTTGCCGGTCTTTCTTTTCTTCTTCCACCAGACGATCATGGCCATAAGCGTATTCCAGGTACAGATTAGTAAAGTAGGTAGCAAACCCTTCGCTAAGCCACACATGATGCCAATCGTTTTCGGTGGCCGAGTTGCCGAACCACTGGTGAGCTTCTTCGTGTGCAATTAAAGATTCGCGTTCAGCTTTACCGGTCACTGAGTTTTCAAAATAGAAGATGGTGTTGGCATTTTCCAATCCGCCCCAGCGGGTTTTGGATTGTACGTTGGCTAATTTTTTATAAGGATACGGGCCAATGTGCCGGTGGAAATAATCCAACACTTTAATGGCGATCGCGTAATCGTAAAATCCTTCAGCCCTGTTTTGCGGATAGACCCAACTCTCTACGGAGATGTCATCCACTTTTCCTACATATTGAACGGCAAATCGGGCAATGCCCACGACCATTACCTTAACAGCAATGGGAACTTCTTCATGCCAATGCGTGAGTTTACGGGTAGCATCCAAAAAACTCTCTTCAATTTTTAATCCGTTGGCCACAACCGAATAATGCAACGGAGCCACCACAATAAAATCTACGGCTGCTTTATCACTTGGGTGATCCACCACCGGCAACCAGTGATGCCCCCGGTCGGGCCAATTGTCTCCAAAGAACCCGCGGTCGTTAAATTTATTTTTACCAATGATAAGTCCATCCTGTGGAATACCGCTGTAATTAATTTCAAAGGTTTTTACCTCATTCTCTTTGAGCGATGCCGGCAACACTACCTTAAGCCGGTTCGATTCGTGGATGAAGGTCAGTTCTTTTCCATCCAAGACAACCGAGGTAACGTGCATTCCTTTTCCCGATCTGTCCTGGGTCGTCAGGTCCAGAGTAAATCCGATCGCTGGCATTTTAAATTTGATGGTTACTAAAGCCTTTCCGGTAATCACATCCGTAGAATCATTCACCTCTAACCGAAAGGTGTACTGCTGAACATTCACGGCCGGGTCTCTTTTATAAGGATCGGTGGCCCGACAATAGATGCTAATCAACGACAACAGAATGAAAATCTTCTTCATGATTTGTAACTTTAGTTGGTAAGGTAGCTCATGAAAGCAATTCCTAAAATATTTTTGGTATGCATGGGTCTGGTTTTTTGTAGCTGGGGATTTTTTGCCCATCGAAAGATTAATCAACTGGCTGTTTATACTCTTCCGCCTACCATGGCCGGATTTTACAAGAAGAATATTCAATACTTATCCGAGGCAGCCGTTAATCCCGATCGCAGGCGCTATGCCATTCCGGAAGAAGCGCCCCGGCATTTTATCGACCTGGACGATTATGGTGATAGTGCTATTTATAAGTTGCCGCGTTACTGGAGCGAGGCTGTAAAACAATTTACAGAAGACTCCCTTCAGGAGAGCGGAATTCTTCCTTGGCATATTTACCGGGTATATTTTCAATTGAAGGATGCAATGTTGCTAAAAGATCCGAATCGCATCCTTAGCCTTTCGGCTGATATAGGACATTATGTGGCCGATGCGCATGTGCCTTTACACACCACGAAAAACTACGATGGTCAACTAACGGGTCAAACGGGCATTCATGGTTTCTGGGAATCGCGGTTGCCGGAATTGTATTTTGACGAGTATGATTTTTTTGTTGGGCCTGCCACGTATTTACCCAATGTACAACTGGCTGCCTGGGAAATGATCCGCCAATCAAATCAGGCAGTTGATTCGGTGTTGCTATTGGAAAAAGAACTTTCCAAAACTTTTGGTGAGAACAAATTTAACTTTGAAACGAAAGGTAAACAGACGGTGAAAGTGTATTCGCAGGAATATTCCAATAAGTATCATCAGGCGCTTTCGGGTATG
>JAEUUB010000597.1 GCA_016787745.1 Cyclobacteriaceae bacterium | reverse complement strand
TTTGAGTTGGAAAAAAACGAGGGGGTAATTTCTGAAATTCTTCCACGCACCAATCATATGTTGCGGCAGTCTGTAAAGCGTACCGGACATGCGAGTGTGCTGGCAGCCAATATCGATCAGGTCTTAGTAATGGCTACCCTCAAGCAACCCCGTACTTCCCTGGGTTTTATTGATCGGGTATTGGTATCCGCAGAATCTTTTCGGATTCCACAGATTATACTTTTCAATAAAAAAGATTTACTCACCGATGGTGAGACTGCCGATCTGGAGAAGGTTATAGCCATCTATGAAAATATCGGAATTAAAACAGCATTCATTTCTGCTCAACAAGACGAATCGGTTGATGAAGTTGAAATGATTCTTGCCCATAAGGTTACCCTTATTGCCGGCCACTCGGGGGTAGGTAAATCAACATTGCTTAACCGGTTGTCTGCCAACTTCAACCAAAGCACGGGTGCTATTTCAGGATATTCAGAAAAAGGAACGCACACTACTACCTTTGCGGAGATGCTCACGGTAAATTCAACAACGTATATCATCGATACCCCGGGGATCAAAGAGTGGGGATTGGTAGACATGGATCAACAGGAGATTTCAGATTATTTTCCGGAAATGCGCCAACTTAGACTTTCCTGCAAATTTGGTTCGCGATGTCTTCATACCAACGAACCCAGATGCGCTATTAAAGAGGCTGTCGAGTCGGGGTTGATTGCTCCCAGCAGATATTCCAGCTATCTGAGTATGGTCTCGGGAGAAGACAACAGAAAGTAAACCCAAATTAAAGCGACCGAAGTAATTTAAAATAATCAAAAGCAAGACGCAGGTCCAACAGTTTGAGCGATATCTTTATTTCATATAAGACTCTTCTCCTTAAAGCCGCGTCTTCTTCTGCACTTCTATTCAAGGATTTAATCTTATAACAAACCATCAGGGTGGATTTTCGTTGATCTCCCCCGCACTTGAATTGTTTTTTAGACATCGAAGTATCTACCGCGCGTTTCTTCAGCAGAACCTGAGGCGTGTATACGAATTTAAATTCACGAGAAGCGCGAACCCAAAAATCAAAATCTTCATAGGCGAGTGATTCGTCATAACCCTTCAGGTATTCAACCACACCTCTCTTGAACATCATCGTGGGTGAGCAAATGAAATACCGGTCAATCACATCCTTGTAGATATCCCCACTGGGAATTGTATGGTGCGGATGTTTATCCGAATGCAGTCTTAGCAAATTACCTTGCTCATCCATATGCTCAGCATCTGAAAAGGTTACCCCATAATCAATTTCAGAATTACGGAATGCGCTTAATCCCACCTCAATCCGGTTGGGTTGCAATACATCATCAGCCGCCAAATCAATAATGTATTGACCCTTCGAAATTGCATACGCTTTATTAAACGTTTTGCAATAGCCGAGATTTGTGGCATTTAGTAATAAGGTTGTTTCCGGGTGGTTCGCAATCCATCGTTTAATTACTTTCGCACTACCATCCGTGCTGCCATCATCAATTACGATTAGTTCAACATCTTTATAAGATTGACTAATGACAGAGTCCAAAGCTGCTTCAACAAACCGTGCCTGATTGTAGCAAATACAGATGACTGTTACCAAAGGCGGATTCATGACAACATTTTAGTAAAGGTTGATTTATTGTCTGAAATGCCGCCAATACTTTTCTTAAAATGGAGCAGGGATCTGCTCAATTTATTTTCCACCATCGAAGTGCCCAGATCAATCATCTTTATCTTATTCTTCTTTGCAAAATCGTAAATGCCGGAAATAAGAAAAACCACGGGGCTTATCCGATCATAAACTTTTGCATGACTATAATAAAATGTATAGAGTATTTTGGGGCTCACCCGGATTACAATAGCTGCTGCGCTGATGGTGGCCGGGGTGCCGACCTTAAAAAGAAATAGCTGATCCGGAAAAGTCTTAAATAACTTTTTTAAATCTGCCAAAGACATGGAAAGGGATTGATTGCGTTCTTTGCGACAGCTATCTATAAAAGAATAGATTTTTTTTAGTTCGGTCCTGTCTGCGTGTTCAAAAGTAAACAGGGAAACAGCCTTTCGTAATTTCTGCCGTTCCGAGATTTTAATTTTGCTTTCAAAGGATTTATCATCTACCAAAATAATACTGGTAATATCGTTAGTCTGCTTAAATCCTGCTTTTACCAAACATGTTTGCCATACGTTCAATTTTTCAGAATAACGGTCGGGATGATGCCGGATGAAGATTTTTTTTACTCCCAGCATGACTACTTGTTTCGTGACTTGTTCTAAAAAATCTTCAATCTGCCTTTGGGTTAGTTTTTTGTAAATCTCCAAACTCCCAAAAGGCGCCCGTACGGGGGTTCTTGCTTCCCCTCGTTGGATATGAAATGACAAACGTGCGTGAATAGCCTTGTTGGAGGAAGTTACATATTCAAAGTGATGCCATCCCTTAGGAGTTTGAAGCTTGAGATGAGCAGAGTCGTTAAATAAAAATTTAGCGTGTTTGGTAAACGCTGTTGTGCCAAGGGTATGTTTAAGATGAAATTTCAAACCAATACAAAAGTCTAGGCTTTGGTTTTTACCTTACTCCAATCCTTAAATTGCCAGTAGACCAAACCGGTGGTCAGGTGATTACCCTTAACATCATGAATTTTTACCTCACAAGGAACAACTACCGATTCCTGATTCTGCAAAGGATTAACTACTTTTTCATCAAGCCATGCTTTTGAAATGGTGAATTCTGCGGTGGCATCCATCTTTCCCTGATAATGATAATTCATTTCCAGGCGCTGCATAATAATCCGATACTTCTTCATATCCAGACTGCTTAAAAGGAGAAATCCTGTAGTGAATTCAGAGATCGTAGCCAGTCCGCAGGCATGCAATCCACGAATATGGTTAAAATTACTTCTGCGGTATGGCATACGTGTTTTTAGTCGATAGTCTTCAATTTCAATTATTTTAAAACCATGGGGCTTGTTAAAGGGAATCATTCGGCTAAGTGACCAGTTAAGCACCGTCAAATAAAACGATGAATGTTTTGCTTTTTGCAGTATTTTGGCGGCATCGAACATGGTAATTTCGAATTTAGTTGTACGAAGTACGATTTTATTAATCAGAAATAGAAGATGAAAAAAGTAATTGTTTTAGGAGCTGGTTTGGTAGGAAAAACTATGGCGTTGGATCTTGCCAAAAATTTTGATGTTACTGCCATCGACATTAACGAGCAGGCATTGTCGGAATTAAGCAAGGCTGGAATAAAAACAACCAAAGCAGACCTGACCAATGCAACCGTACTTTCCAATCTGTTGGAGCCTCAGGATTTAGTTATTGGGGCAGTGCCCGGTTTTATGGGATTTGAAACCTGCAAGACCGTTATCAAAGCCGGAAAAAATATGGTAGATATCTCATTCTTTCCGGAAGACCCTTTTCAACTGGACGAATTAGCTAAACAGCATAAGGTAACCGTTGTAACGGATTGCGGTGTGGCCCCTGGTATGGGAAACATCATTCTCGGGTATCACAACAAAAAAATGAAAGTAAATTCCTACGAGTGTCTGGTGGGTGGATTACCCCTTGTGCGTGAGTGGCCATACGAGTACAAAGCCGTCTTCTCGCCCATCGATGTTATAGAAGAATACATTCGTCCGGCCCGGTATGTGCAAAATGGATCGATTGTAGTGAAGGAGGCTCTCTCGGATGCAGAGTTAATTCATTTCAATGGAGTGGGGACTTTAGAATCCTGGAACTCGGATGGATTGCGTTCCTTAATCAAAACCATGAGCCACATTCCGGACATGATTGAAAAAACGTTGCGTTACCCAGGGTGTGTTGAATACTTACGGGTGCTGCGGGAGTCGGGGTTCTTTTCGTATGAAGAAGTTGATGTAAAAGGAGTGCGCATACGCCCAATCGATGTAACCGCTAAACTGCTCTTTCCAAAATGGAAATTAAAACCGGGAGAAGAAGAATTTACTGTAATGCGAATCCGGATGACTGGAGAAGAAAATGGTCAGGCTAAAAAAATTGAGTACTACTTGCTGGATCGCACAGAAAAAAATGGTACCCTTTCTATGGCCCGGACAACCGGCTACACCTGCACTGCGGTGGCCAACCTGGTGGCAGAAGGTAAATTTAACGGGACTGGCATTTGTCCGCCCGAATACCTGGGAGAGGAGCCATCTCATTTCAACTTCATTTTAAATTACTTGAAAGAGCGCAACGTGATCTACAAATCCTCGTCATTCTAATAGGCCGCATAAAATATTTAGTCTACCTTAACTTTTTAAAATTACCAGATGGATCAAGGAAAGAAGCAACCCTCATTTGTACTGGCACTTATTCCCATTGCGATTTTAATTTTATTGCTCACCATAAATGTGGTTGTCCTGGGCTCCGATGCCATCTCCGGAGCTAACCAAATAGCCTTGCTTCTTGCAGCCGGTGTAGCGGGTGTTATCTCTTTTCGTCTGGGGTACACGTGGGAAGAAATTGAAGGCAGCATTGTAAAAAGCATAAGCTCGGCCATGGCTGCCATGCTTATTCTTTTGGCGATTGGGTCACTCTCAGGCACGTGGTTGTTGAGCGGTATTGTTCCTGCCATGATTTATTATGGGCTGAAAATCTTAAATCCAACTATTTTCCTTTTTGCGGCCTGCGTGGTGAGTGGCATTGTTTCTCTGGCAACAGGAAGCTCGTGGTCTACGGTTGCCACCGTAGGAATTGCCCTTTTAGGAATTGGAAAATCGATGGACATTCCGGAAGGGGTGGTTGCCGGAGCCATAATTTCCGGGGCCTACTTTGGCGATAAGATGTCGCCCCTTTCGGACACCACCAATCTAGCCCCGGCCATGGCAGGCACGGACCTGTTTACCCATATCAAATATATGGTGTACACAACGGTACCCACACTTGCCATCACCTTAATCATTTTTTTTATCTGGGGTTTTACTTTCGACACAGCCGCAGCCTCTGCCGATAGTTCGTCTGTGCTGCTTGCCTTAGAAAGTAAATTCAATCTGAATCCCCTGCTGTTTATTGTACCGGTTTTGGTAATAGTCATGATTGTAAAAAAAGTACCCGCCTTGCCTGCCTTACTGGTGGGTGCGTTACTTGGCGGCATTGCCGCCATTATCTTTCAACCTCAAATCATCACCCAGATCTCCGGTGTGGAAGGAGATTACCTGAAAGCCTCTTTCGTAGCGGTTATGAATGCGATGACCACTTCAATCAATATTCAAACCAACGACCCGATGATAACCGAGCTACTCACGGCTAAGGGCATGAGTGGAATGTTAAATACAATCTGGCTTATTTTATGTGCCATGATTTTTGGCGGGGTAATGGAATCATCCGGTTTGCTTAAAGTGATTGCCGGGCAGATCATTAAGTTTGCACATTCTACAGGGTCTTTGGTGGC
>JAEUUB010000278.1 GCA_016787745.1 Cyclobacteriaceae bacterium | reverse complement strand
AAAAGGGTTTGCTTTAAAAATGTACGCCAGTGAGGAGGAGAAAAAAGAGGCAGAGAAAAAGGAAAAAGAATTGAAAGAAAAAGATGTTTTGGGTCGCTATGAAGATGCCGAGCGTAAACAACTTTCGGATGCCATCAGTGGTGCGATCTACAAAGTAACATTAGACAAATCGCATCCACTAGCCTTTGGCATGAAGGAAAGTTATTACACGCTTAAGACCAACGAGTTGCATTACGCGTATCTGCAAGATGCCTGGAACGTGGGCGTAATTAAAGGAGCCGCCAAACCGATTCAAGGTTTTGCCGGCCATCGGATCAACAAAAAGATGAGCAACAGTTTAGTCTTTGGTGTTGAACAAAAAGGTCGCGGCAATATTGTTTACATGGTGGATAATCCACTATTCCGTACGTTTTGGGAAAGTGGCAAGATGATGTTCTCAAATGCTGTATTTCTGGTAGGACAATAAAAAGGCACTCTGTGCTAGTACCAAAATCTAGAACTTAATACGTTCCGGGTTTTGGTACGAATTCCAAAAGGTTAGGAGATCTATTTGTTTGTTGGAAACTATCCTGTAGTAGAGACTTATTTGTTTGACAACAACACATCGCCTTATGTTGTCTTTCTTGTTGATGGACGGATAGATTCAGGATTTGACTTAATAGTTTCAACTACTTCATCTACCCTGTCGAAAAAGTTTAGCGCAACTTGATCTTCCCATTCAATTTGTAGATAGTCAATATTTAATTTAAAAGTTTCTGCCGCCTCGGGTGTCCATATAACTTTCATTTGGCCAGCTTGGCACGATATCCCTTCATTACTTCTTCATGAACCATGCCCATTCCTGCCTTGGATTGTTCAAGACCGGTTTTGATCGATGCTTTAAGTTTTGGATTCATTTCATCCCAAAACTGTAATTCATTTCCTTCTATTAATTGTTGGATTTGCGAAAGCAAATTTTCATCCTCCGAAAGCACGAGTTTTTCGATTAATCGATATTTCTGTTCAGTGTCTATGTAACTAAAATTAGAAACTAATTATTGAAAGTTCAAGCCGTTTAGGGTTTAAGTACTACTTTTAAACTGTTGTCCTTTTTATTTGCAAAAATATCGTAACCCACTGAGCCCTCTGCCAAAGTTAATCGGTGGGTAATTATGGAAGTAAAATCGTACTTTCTTTTTTGCACCACAGGCACTAAATCGTTCATCATAAAACGAGCCGGGCAGCGACCTACTTTATAGGTAAGATTCTTATCATAGGCTTGTGTAGGTGAAAAGGCCAGATGCGCATCGGTACAAACACCTACAGCAGAAATAATTCCGCCTGGGCGAACCAACTCATAGGCTAACCTATTTGTATTGGAATTTCCAACCGCCTCCAATACAGCATCTGCGCCCCGGCCTTCATTAGCCATTCTGATTATCTCCAAGGGTTTTTCTGTGGAAGCATCTATAGCAATAGCACCAAATTGTTTCGCACGTTCCAGTCGCTCGGACACCGTATCAATCGCAAAAACTTTTTCAGCTCCGTATTCAAGGGCACCAAGAATAGCCATCAGGCCAACGGGTCCGCATCCAACCACCGCATACGTATTATTTGGTTTTATCTCCGCCTGTCGGGCGCAAAAAAATCCCGTTGACAAAATGTCGCCCAAGAACAAAGCTTC
>JAEUUB010000277.1 GCA_016787745.1 Cyclobacteriaceae bacterium | reverse complement strand
TATTGTTTTGGTTAATGATTCTTATGTTGGCCGGCATCATACTGCGATTGCCGGAAGGAAGAAATACAGTTCCCGCAGATAAGTTACCCAGTTTTAGATTAATTACAACCCGCTTAGCGCTCTTAATTTTCGATTTAGGTTCTCATAGTAATTTTTGCCAACATCATGTAACCTGTACGGAGTATGCTGAGCCAAGGCGCTACTCAAATCTCTAATTCGTAATCAGATAGTCACGCGCTTCTTTTGCACCACAGAACGATAGACTGCCTCCACCACGCGGATGTCTTTTAGTCCTTCTTCTCCAGGTGCTATCAATGCGGTGTTATTCATTATGGCCAACGCATCATCATCCATTTGTTTAGCCTGCTCATTGTTAATAGGCGCATTCAGCCGAATGCCATCGCTGGTTTCGCCATCAATTCCGTTGTACGCCTGAAACGGAGAAAGTTTATACCAGCCTTTGCTACACGTTACCAACAAGTCGTTCATTCCTTTTCCAAAGCTCGCTTCGCAGGCGGCTGTAGCGCCCCCCGGAAATTCAAGATCGAACTTCATGGTTTCTTCTACCTCTTTATAAATTTCCGGTCGGGTTGTAGATGCGTGAGCCGTAACAGCAATCGGCTCAAGCCCCACACTGTACCGGGCTGCGTTTAGCGGATATACACCCATGTCTCCCATTACACCGCCCCCCATGCTTTTCTTCTGCTTCCAATGATCGGTGCGCGGATCAA
The DNA here is from genome assembly GCA_016787745.1 of Cyclobacteriaceae bacterium. Classification (GTDB taxonomy): domain Bacteria; phylum Bacteroidota; class Bacteroidia; order Cytophagales; family Cyclobacteriaceae; genus ELB16-189. Next base: position 1,431 of record JAEUUB010000277.1, on the reverse strand, counting down.
AGTATCCGGCTTTGGCTTCAACTTTCAATACTTTTCCATACACTAAATCTTTTCTAAACTGAATAATCCTTTGCGTGTTGGGTTCGTGTTGCATCCGATATCCAATCGCCAGCTTCACTTTATTTTTTTCGCATGCATCAATCATGCTTTTACATTCGGCCTCAGTAACCGCCATTGGTTTTTCGCACCACACGTGCTTGCCGGCTTTCGCAGCCCGTAGGGTATAGTCGGCATGTATGGAAGGTGGCAACACTACGTATACCACATCGATATCCGGATTGTTGGCAATAGAATCGAAGTTTTGGTAGTTGTAAATGTTTTTATCATTCAGATTATACTTCTTCTTCCAACTCTCTGCCTTAGAGGGCGTGCCCGTAACAACTCCCGCCAGATAACAATGTTTAGTGAGTTGAAGTGCCGGGGCCAGCAGATCGGTGCTATAATAACCAAGTCCTACTAAAGCCACGCCTAATTTTTCTTTCTTCTTTTGCAGCAGGATGTTGGAAAAAGATGCCTGACTTATGATTACACCGGCAGCCGTGGTGGCCGTTTGTTGGAGAAATTTTCGTCTGTTGATCATAATGGGTTATGTAGTCTGATAAAGATACAAGTATCCCTATCACGAAGCAACGACTTATATTAATAACAAGATCGTAAAATATAAGCTTCTAACACATCACTCAGACCGTAACGATTCAACAGGATTTGTTTTGGCAGCTTTGATGGAGTGGAAACAGGTAACAACAGTGGCAAGTATGAGAACAGCAAAACCAGCTCCAGCAAAAATCCACCAATCTATGTTAATCTTGTAGGCGAAATTATTTAACCATTTATCCATGCCATACCACGTAAGGGGAACAGCAATAACAAAACTAAGAACTACCAGGCGTACAAATCGAGATGAAATCATCGTGGCAATAGCAGCAATGTTTGCGCCTAACACTTTCCTAATTCCAATTTCCTTGCTCCGGCTCTCCACCGTATAGGCCGATAAGCCGAGTAATCCCAAACACGCGATCGCGATTGCCAAGCCAGAAAAAAACTGTACAATTTTACTCATGCTGTCTTCCGATTTATAAATTAAATTCAACCGATCATCTAAAAATTCATAAGAGAAAAGACTATTGGGTGCCAAAGCTTTCACTGATTTCTGGATATGCTCCAATCCTTCTGTTGTTTTGCCCGCCCGGATCTTTATCGTGAGGTAACTAACCGCCCCAGGTTCGTATTCGATAATCAAAGGTTCAATTTCATCGCGCAACGAGGCGAAGTGATAATCTTTTACTACGCCTACAATTTTTCCCTTTCGGTGATTTCGGGTAAAATTATCAAGCGATTCATTAAGGGGATCGGCAAGATTAAATAATTCGGCAGCTTTCTCATTTATAAGAAAGGAAGTAGAGTCATTAAACTGCCTTGAGAAATTCCTAC
>JAEUUB010000918.1 GCA_016787745.1 Cyclobacteriaceae bacterium | reverse complement strand
CACGTTTCTTCTTTTTGAGAATCAGCCCATAGGTATTGAAACGGATTTAAAATCAAACTTTCTCGATCTCGATCAGTTATTTGCCATAGGCTTTGGCGAGGAGGAATCTGAAAATTATCAGTTTAGTATTTCACCGGACATTCAACTCAATTTCAACTGCGATATAGCCCGCATGAAATATAAACGCTTCAAACCCACCAAAATCAAGGGCGACCTGTTAGTTAAAAATCAAGTGGCCGTTTCGCGAAACATTACCATGCACGCCATGGGTGGGCAACTGACCTTAAACGGAATAGTGGATGCCAAAAATCAAAAGGCGATTGACGTAATAAGCTCTTTTAAACTCAATGGGTTGCATGCCGACAGTATTTTCTATGTATTCGAAAACTTCTATCAGGATTTCATCCAAGATAAACACCTGAAGGGGCAGGTATTTGCCGATGTAGAATCGGAAATGACACTAAACGAAAAATTACATCTGATCCCGCCCACGTTAATTGCTGATATAAGTGCAACCATCAAAAATGGGGAACTGAACAATTTTGAGCCGATGAAAAAATTGAACAAGTACCTGGACGATCAGGGACTAAACCGGTTACGGTTTGCCGATTTGAAAAACGAAATCCACATAGAGAACAATACGATATACTTGCCCTTAATGGAGGTGAAAAGCAATGTTACCAATATTCAAGTGAGTGGCACGCATCAATTCAATCAGCAAATTGACTACCGTGTGATTGCTCCCTTACGCAATAAAAATAAAATTGACCCGGATGAAGCCTTTGGAGCTGTGGAGGATGACGGGGCCGGCCAAGCCAAACTGTTTCTAAAAATAATAGGCACTACCGATCAGTATGAGGTGAGTTACGATAAGGCAGCTGTTAAAAAGAAAATTGCCAACGACTTGAAGAAAGAAGTGCAGGAATTAAAGGATGCCTTTAAACTCAAAGGGCAGAAAAAGAAAAAAGAATTAGAGTTAACGGATGAGGAGTTTGACTGGGATCATTAGCTATAAACTTTTGGCCTGATTCCAATATTCATCCATTTCCGCCAACGTCATCTCGCCCATTTTTTTTCCGGCCTTAGCCGATTCCGTTTCCAAATACTGAAATCGTTTAATAAATTTTTTGTTGGTTCGTTCAAGCGCTTCTTCCGGATCGATGTTGATAAACCGGGCATAGTTAACAAACGAAAATAAAAGGTCTCCAAATTCAGCCATTGCCTTTTGATGATCGATCACTTCGTTTGTCTCGGCATTAAACTCATTCTTAAATTCCCGCATCTCCTCCTCCACTTTTTCCCATACTTGTTCCTTTCTCTCCCAATCAAACCCCACCCCTCGTGCTTTATCCTGTATGCGCATTGCTTTTACTAACGCAGGCAAAGATTTGGGAACTCCCTCCAGAACAGACGTATTGCCCGTACGCAACTTTATTTTCTCCCAGTTTTCTTTCACTGCCTTTTCATCATTGGCCACCACCTCGCCATAAACATGCGGGTGCCGCTCAATCAGTTTATCACATATCGCATGAAGAACATCCGCGATGTCGAACGCACCTTTTTCGGAGGCGATGCGCGCATAGAACACATTGTGTAGCATAAGATCGCCCAATTCCTTTTTCACCTCGTCTAAATCTCCTTCTAAAATAGCATCCGAAAGCTCATAGGTTTCTTCAATGGTAAGGTGCCTTAAGGTTTCAAAAGTTTGCTTTTTGTCCCACGGGCAGTTCTCCCGCAATTCATTCATAACGGTAAGCAACCTGTCAAAAGCTTTTAATTTAGCTTCTCGTGAAGCATCAGGGGCTGAAAGTGGTTTTTTCATGATTTTGTAAACTTAACAATTGAAGAGGGTGTTGTATCTTTACATCATCGGAAAAATCACAAATACTATGACCATTTTTCTTCTTACGCTGGGCATTTTTGGTTTGTTTTTCATACTCATGTCCGTGCGACTGTTGTTTGTAAAGAATGGCGAATTCCGGGGAACATGTGCAACACAAAGTCCCTTTTTAGCCAAGGAAGGAATTACCTGTGGCTACTGCGGAAAAACCATTGGCGAAGGAGATGCCTGTGGCGATCCGGATAAAGAATTGGCAAGCATGCCCGAAGTGGGTAAGAAGTAATTTTTTTAACGTCAACTCACCCATCCAACTTCACGGTATTCACAACTTCAATTATTAGCTTTGCCATCGCAATTCTAAAACTGATTTTGTGACTTTAATTAAATCTATTTCTGGTATTCGGGGTACTTTGGGGGGCACACCCGGGGATGCCCTAACCCCGGTTGATACCGTAAAGTTTGCAGCCGCCTTTGGCTCGTGGATCAAATCGCGTAAGGGTAAAAAAGTTGTTATTGGCCGCGATGCCCGCCCGTCCGGGGAGATGGTAAGTCAGCTGGTTTCCGCTACACTGCAAGGCCTCGGGCTGGATGTTCTGGACCTGGGATTGTCAACAACTCCTACCGTTGAAATTGCCGTTACAAGAGAAAAAGCAGCCGGGGGCATAATTCTTACTGCCAGCCATAACCCCGTTCAATGGAATGCCTTAAAGTTATTAAATGAAAAGGGAGAATTCATTTCAGGTGAAGATGGTGCCGAAGTTTTGAAAATCGCGGAAGCAGAATCTTTCCGTTTTGCCACCGTGGATCAGTTGGGGAAATACAATCACAACAACTCCTATCTTCAACAACACATAAAGTTGGTTTTGAATTATAAATGGGTTGACGTAAAAGCGATAAAAAAAGCAAAATTCAAAATTGCCGTAGATGCAGTTAACTCCACGGGCGGTATGGTTGTGCCTCAACTCCTAAAAGCCCTGGGGGTAAAGAAAGTTGTTAGCCTGTATTGCGAACCCAATGGAAAATTTCCGCACAATCCTGAACCTTTACCCGAACACCTGAAAGTAATTTGCCAAACTGTAAAAAAAGAAAAGTGTGATTTAGGGATTGTGGTCGATCCCGATGTAGATCGGTTGGCTTTAATCCAGGAAGATGGTAAACCCTTTGGCGAAGAGTACACGTTGGTGGCAGTTGCCGATTACATCTTAAGCAAGAAGAGAGGAAACACCGTTTCCAATTTATCTTCTACACGGGCGTTGCGTGATATTACCGAAAATGCAGGCGGCCAATACCATGCCGCTGCGGTTGGTGAGGTTAACGTTGTAACAAAAATGAAGGCCACACACGCTGTAATTGGAGGCGAAGGAAATGGGGGAATCATTGTCCCCGACTTTCATTATGGTCGCGATGCCCTGATCGGTATTGGCTTGTTTCTCACACACCTGGCCAAGTCTAAATTGAAAGCTTCGGAATTAAGAAAAACGTATCCGCCTTACTTTATTTCAAAGAATAAAATTGAATTAACTCCACAAATAAATGTGGATTCGGTTTTAGAAAAAGTTAAAAATAAATACGCTCAGGAAAAGATAAATACCCTGGACGGTGTAAAAATTGATTTTGAGAAGGAAAAAGAATGGGTGCATTTACGCAAAAGCAACACAGAACCGATTATCCGAATTTATGCTGAATCAAAAGACAGGAAGCAGGCAGACCGCTTAGCACAACGGATAATTCAAGATATTCAAACAATCATTAATTTGTAACTTTGCATTTGTATGAAAATCTACCTCGACAATGCAGCCACAACACCCCTCGACCCGGAGGTGTTTGACGCCATGAAGCCATTCCTACTTGAAGATTTTGGAAATCCATCTTCCACGCATTCTCATGGCCGCAAAGTGCGGGCTGCCATAGAATCCGCCCGTAAAAAGATTGCTGAGTTATTGAATTGCACACCGGGTGAAATCATTTTTACATCAGGAGGTACCGAAGCCGATAACGCGATTATCCGTAGTGCTATCGAAACCTACTCGATTACACATGCCATCTCAACTCCTATCGAGCATCATGCGGTTACGCATACGCTTGAGAATCTGAGTGCGCACGGCATAACCTTGCATTACGTAAAACTGGATGCCAAGGGCCACGTGGATTTACTCGATTTAGAACAACTCCTAAAACAATTTCCAGGTTCGTTGGTATCGCTCATGCATGCCAATAATGAAATTGGAAATCTTCTTGATCTTGAATCCGTAGGGAAGTTATGTGAAAAATATCAGGCGTATTTACATTCCGACACCGTGCAAACGATGGGACACTATCGGCACGATCTTAAGAAAATAAAAGTTCATGGTCTGGCGGCCGCAGCGCATAAGTTTCATGGCCCGAAGGGAGTAGGCTTCATGTATCTTAATAAAGACAAAAAAATTCGGCAATTCATGCATGGGGGCGCACAGGAAAGAAACCTGCGCGGAGGCACAGAAAATGTGTCCGGTATCATTGGCATGGCGAAGGCATTGGAAATTTGTTACCGCGAGATGGATGCCCATGAAACCTATATTCGTAATCTGAAATCACAAATGATTAACCGGTTGAAAGAAGTCGTTCCGGGCGTTTCCTTTCACGGTGATTCCGAAAATCTTGATCGCAGCTTATATACCGTGCTTAATGTTAGCCTGCCTGAATCCGAAGAAAATGAAATGCTCTTATTCAATCTAGATTTACAAGGCATCTCTGCATCGGGAGGAAGCGCATGCTCAAGCGGATCCTCTACGGGTTCGCATGTTTTGAGTGCGCTCTATCCTAATTCAAAGCGAGGCGCTGTCAGATTCTCCTTTAGCAAGTTCAATACGCTTGATGAGATAGACCAAGTGGCTCATAAATTAGCGGAGATTTATAAAGTTGTTGTTTAGTAAAACTTTAGAAATACCTGTTAGCTGATTATCTCACATAATTGGCTAATTTTAATCATGCCGCCTTTCGTATCATTTATTGGATCAGGTAATGTT
>JAEUUB010000182.1 GCA_016787745.1 Cyclobacteriaceae bacterium | reverse complement strand
GGGCGTAGAATTAAATTACATCCTGATGATTATTATGTGCTGGGAGGAAACCGCGGAGGTATTGACGAACGCTGGCTTTCTTCAACAACCCCTGCCAAGAATGGCCCGCTCACGGGAGAGCATGAAGGCTTGAGTCCCGTTGTGTTTAAAGATGGAGCAAATGAAATCCTGCTCTTGTTAAAAGATGTAATCGATGAATTGAAAGGAGCCATAATTGGTGATCGCTTATGGAATGAGCATAAGAGCTGGCCGATGTATTCCAAATTTTTTGACAACATGGGGCCGTTACCTCATCATGTTCATCATAACGATGAGAAGGCCAAACTCATAGGGCAATTGGGAAAACCGGAAGCCTATTATTTTCCGCCTCAACTGAATAATCACGGAGGCGATTTTCCTTATACATTTTTTGGAATTTCACCGGGTACAACGAAAGCGCAGATCCGCGAGTGCCTTGTAAACTTTACGAAGGGCGATAACAAAATCACGAACTACTCATCCGCGTTTAAATTGGAGCCCGGCACCGGTTGGGATGTGCCTCCGGGCATGCTTCACGCGCCCGGAAGTATGTGTACGTACGAACCACAAAAAGCTTCGGATGTTTTTGCGATGTATCAATCGCTGGTGAATGAAGCTATCATTCCGGAAGAGCTGTTGTGGAATGGAACACCCAAAGATAAAGTCGGTGATTATGATGAGTTGATTGACGTACTCGACTGGGAGTTAAATGTTGACCCGAATATTCTTCAAACGCGGTTCATGGCACCGAAACCTGTTCGTCCTGTGAAAGAAATGCAAGCGCAGGGCTATACAGAGAACTGGGTTTGCTATAAATCGGAAGCGTTTAGTGCGAAGGAACTCACCGTGGCTCCGGGCGCAACGATTACCATTAAGGACCGTGCAGCGTATGGTATCATTATGATGCAAGGCCATGGTAAAATGGGTGTATGGGATGTGGAAACGCCCGCGTTGATTCGTTACGGACAACTTACGCACGATGAATTTTTCATCACAGAAAAAACTGCGCAGGAAGGAGTGAGGATTACCAACGCGTCTTCAACGGATCCGCTGGTGATGTTGAAACACTTTGGTCCAAATAATCCAGATCTTGTTGTTGGATAAATTACTATGAAATCAAAATAGAAATTCAGTACTAACCATTTAACCTTATTCGTATGTCAGTGAATAATAATTTCCCCAAACTTCACAATGCCACCTGGCCGGGCGTTGTAGGAAAAGGTCCTGATTCAGAGCCCGCCATTCCCTTCGATACCATGTTGCAAATGACCGCGGCTGCAGAAGTAAACGGTGTGAAGTTTGATGGTGTTGACCTCGGACTTTTTGGACCGCACATCGACCTGGAAACATTTACCGATGATGACACAAAAAAACTGGCTGACAAATTAAAAGGTCTCAAACTTTCTGTGGGAAGCTTGGTTGCACCCATTTGGGGCGGCCCGGCCATGGGCACAAAAGAAGAACGCAAAACTTTTGTTGACATGGTACGCAAGTCGTGCGCGTTTGGAAAACGATTAGGCGAGTTGGGAGTCCGTTCGTACGGGGTGGTGCGCATAGATTCAGCAAGTTCCCCCGAAAAGTGGGCGGCCGATCCGGTGGGTAACACAAAACTGATTGCGCAAACTTTTCGCGAAGCGTGTGATGTAGCGGCCGACTTTGGTGAGAAGCTGGCAGCCGAAGGTGAAATTTGCTGGGGCGGCATGCACAGTTGGAAAGCAATGTTAAATACCATGGAGTTGGTCGATCGGCCAAACATGGGCTTTCAGGCTGACATGGCCCATACTTTATTATATACGATGGGATACAACAGTCCGGAAGATCGCATTCTGCCAAAAGATTTTGATTGGAAAGACAAGAACGTTTTAAATGAAGCTTTGAAAACTTTAACGAAAGTCTTACGACCCTGGACCCTTGATTTTCACGTAGCTCAGAATGACGGTTCCGTGTTTGGTTCGGGTTCACATGATAAAACGGGTCGTCACTGTCAGGCAACGGATCCTAACGGAAAGTTAGATATTGTTCATGATGCGGGATATTGGTTGCGCGATGAAAAGGGAAATCTTACAAAAGCTTTTAAGCATATCTGTTGGGATGGTTGCATGTTCCCCAATGAAGTTATGAACCACCAGCAGACCTGGAATGATATTCTAGCCACTATGATTAAAGTACGCGAAGCACATGGCTGGCGTGCGTAACGTTGGATAAACTTTGTAAAATCGATTTTAAATTAAAATTCTATGAGTAATAAGAAGCAACTTAGAATAGGAATGATCGGTACCGGATTTATGGGTCGCACACATTCCAACGGCTATAATCGTCTTGGTAATTTTTTTCCTGATTTAGTTTATCAACCTGTATTACAAGCGATATGCGCCCGCAGTGCCGATAAAGTAGAAGCCTTTGCCCGGCAGTGGGGCTATGCATCTTTTGAAACGGACTGGAAAAAACTGATTGCACGCAACGATATAGATGCAGT
>JAEUUB010000141.1 GCA_016787745.1 Cyclobacteriaceae bacterium | reverse complement strand
TGTGGAAATTGTCCTATGTCAACCATGACGTTTAAGGCAGGGGTTGAAGAGGCTATAAAACGCGCTGTACCCGAAATTACCCAGATTGATGTGGTTAATTTAACCATTGCCTGAGGTTACAACCCATCCGCTTTTCTGATTTACTTTGCACCGCTTATTATTTTAGGTGTATAGCCATATACAAGAACCATGAGAATTAAGGTCCTTTTTATTTCTTCACTTCTCATAGCATTGGTTGTACCTCTGGCAGCGCAGGAACGTTGTGGTACTTTACAGTACGAAAAACTCTTAGCGTTGAAGAATCCGCAAAAAGAAAAAAAACTTGAATTTGAAAACTGGATTAATCAAAAGTTAAAGCAATCTTCAAAACAATTAAACCAACAACGCACAGGCAGTGCTACGTACGAAATTCCGGTTGTTGTTCACATAATCCATAACGGAGAAGCTATCGGCTCGGGCACTAATCTTTCAGACAATCAAATTCTTTCTCAAATCAATGTACTTAATAAGGATTTTAAAAGATTAAACACCGATGCAGCCAACACCCCAGCCGAATTTCAGAGTGCAGCCGGAATTTTAGACATAGAATTTATTTTGGCCAAGCAAGATCCCTACGGTGCGCCTACCACAGGTATTCAACGGGTGCAGGGAACCAAATCAGAATGGACGCTGAATGATAACGCTACTTTTAAAGCCTTAAGCTATTGGCCCGCGGAAGACTATTATAATATCTGGGTTGTTAACATCCCTTCGTACCTGGGTTATGCCCAACTTCCGGTATCCAATCTTCCAGGTTTAGAGAATTCACCCGATGATCGGCTCACCGATGGCACTATTATTCATTATACCGCGTTCGGTTCAAACTTTGAAGGTCTGGGAACTTTCAATCTTCTGAGCGATTATAATCATGGAAGAACCCTAACCCATGAAACCGGACACTTTTTTGGCTTGCGCCATATCTGGGGTGATGATGGAACCTCGTGCAGTGGTACCGATTATGTTGATGATACCCCTAACCAAGCGGGTAATTACTCAGGCCAGTGCCCCACCCATCCACGCCCATCCTGCAGTACGAACGATATGTTTATGAATTACATGGACTATACGGATGATGCCTGTATGAACATGTTTACGCAAGGGCAATTTGCACGGGCAATTGTTGTTCTTGATAATAGCCCTCGAAGATTTAGCTTGCGTAACTCTATTGGTGACGAGCCCCCCTCTCCGGTGGCTAACGACCTTGCGCTGCGCAAAATCATTTCACCCGGAGTTACCTCGTGTGGCGGATCTGTTATTCCCAACATTGAAATCCAAAATCTGGGAACCACACCTGCCACTTCGGCTCAACTTCAACTGAAAGTAAATGGCATAGTGGTTGAAACCCGAAACGAAGTGTTAAATCTTGCCACCCTGGCAATAACCACCTTAACCTTTAACCCGGTAGTACAACTCACCGGCTCGGCAAATTATGAGTTCAATGTGTTGTTGGTTAATGGAGTTGCCGACCAGGGTCCGCTAAACAACTACCTGTATGTAAGTTCAATGATCCCTGCCTCAGGTACGCTACCCATAACCGAAGTGTTTAATTCTTTTCCCGTCAACTGGAGCCGGAGTAATCCGGACAATAATATTCAATGGGCCATTAAGAGTACATCCAGCAATGGCAATGCGATGTATGTTAATTGCTATGATTATGAAAATCAGGGTGCGGTAGATCGTTTAATTACGCCCGTTCTTGATCTTACAAATGAAACGGTTGCCCTACTAAAATTTGATCGTGCGCATGCTATGTACAGCACCGAAAATCAGGAACGGCTACGGATCCTTATTTCCACTGTTTGTGATTTTGACAACGCTCCCGCAGAAGTTCTGAATCTATTAGGACCCGCGTTGGCTACCGCGCCAAACTCTACCAATCGATTTGTACCCAATGCCTCGCAATGGAAAACGGAAACTATTTCCCTCAACTCTTTTGTGGGTAACAAAATCCAGATTGCATTTGAAGTTACGAATGGCTGGGGTAATGATGTTTATCTCGATAATGTGGTTGTACTAACCGATGAACTTATTGACCTGGCCCTGTTATCGGTAGTAAGTCCCGGCCCTGTAACCTGCCAGGCTAATCCATCACCGGTTATCCGGGTAAAGAATTTAGGGAGCACTCTTATAACTTCGTTTAAAGTTGAAACAAGGGTTAACACCCAAACTCAACCCTTGCAAACTATTTCCAATATTTCGCTTGCGCCTGGTGCCGAACAGAATTTTACCTTGAATCCGATTCAACTTACTGGTACCAGCAGCACCTTGGTTATAACCCTTAGTGAACCGGGTGGTTTGCCCGATGCAAATGGCAATAACAACACATTGTTCAGGAAGAGTATTTACAACAACTATCAGGAAAGTATTCCCTTGCGGCAAGACTTCAACGAAGTTTATACCGATCAATGGCCGGTAATCAGCCAGGGGAATGATGCCAAATGGATTCCCTTTGCAACGAATAAGTTATACTCGTTAGCCTATCCTGCCTACAGCAGCGTGCCGGTTGGAGACGAATCGTGGATTGTAAGTCCGGTTCTTGATTTTACCAGTACCAACAAGGCGCGCGTTTTCTTTGATATTAGTTATGCTACTCAGTCACAAGGAGATGAACGATTAAGAATTCTTTATTCCGATGATTGCGGACAAACTTACCCCAATGTTTTGTATGATAAATCCGGGGCGTCCTTATCAACCACGAATACAAGTCTTTCGTGGATACCCACCAAAGAAGACGATTGGGAAAGGCGAAGTCTGAATTTAAATACTCTGGCAGGCAAAGAAAATATCCGGTTGGCTTTTGTGGCAACATCAGATAGTGGCAACAATCTCTTTATCGACAATGTAGAGTTTTTTATCGATGACGATTTATCGCCAATCGCTATCAACAACCAATACGAAGTCTATGGCGTTGGCACCGATGTAAAACTTACCTTTAATCTTCCTGAAAAAGAATCGGTGCTCTTAAAAGTTTACAACACGCTTGGCCAAAAGGTACTGGAAGACCAATTGTATGATGTACTCAATCAAACCTATACCTTTGACATGCATCAGCAAGGAACAGGCATTTATATTATCTGGGTTCAATTTGCCAATCAGGTTGGTTCATCGAAAGTGTTTCTTACGGGAAGTAACTAATCCAATCTAAATCCCACCGGATTTTATGTGATTTTACATACTTTCATGGTGAAAATCAGGTTAAACGTGAACATCTTTGGGTATTAATTTAACGAATGAATAAAAAGAAAATAGCAATACTATACGGAGGCCGGTCCGTTGAACATGGAGTTTCGATTAACTCGGCCCGAAATATTTTTCAATACATCGATCAGGCGCTCTTTGAGCCCATTCCCATAGGTATTTCTAGTATGGGAACCTGGTATAAAACTCAAGGCATTACCAAAGAGATTGAAGCCGGAGAAAAATTATCGCTGCAATTAAATCCCGCAAGTCCCACCTTCGCTACAGATTCCGGAAAAACATTTTCTGTTGATCTTGTCTTTCCGGTTTTGCATGGAACCGATGGTGAAGATGGCAGCATCCAGGGTTTACTTAAAGCGATGGATCTACCCATGATCGGTACGGGGGTGGCCGGCTCAGCGATGTCAATGAACAAATTGGTTGCCAAGCGCCTGCTTAAAGAGGCAGGCCTACCTGTTAACAAATTTATTTATTCCTACTTTTCAGATGAAAAGCAATTTACTTTTGAGGAAGTAGTAAGTCAGATCGGCCTGCCGTTTATGGTAAAGTCTGCAAGTTTGGGTTCATCCGTGGGCGTTTCAAAAGTAAAAACGAAATCAGAATTTGAAGTGGCGCTGAAAGAATCCTATCGCTACGATGAGTGTGTTTTGTTTGAAGAGTTCATTTCGGGAAGAGAAATAGAATGCGCCATATTAGGTAACTCCCCCGCTCAGGCATCCTTGCCCGGTGAAATTATTATCAGCAGCAAGTACGAATTTTATACGTTCGATGCCAAGTATGTTGATGGCACGGCCGTTTCTATCGATGTACCCGCCAAAATGAGTTCGGATAGTGCAGAAAAGATCAGGTCCATCTCCATTCGTGCTTATCAGGCATTAGGGTGCGAAGATTTCTCACGGGTAGATCTATTTCTTACCGAAACGGGAGACGTTTACGTGAATGAAATCAACACCATACCGGGTTTTACAAACTCAAGCATGTTTCCTATGATGTGGAAAGAACGCGGCATTTCATTTACGGAACTAATTACCCGTTTGGCTCAGCTGGCCACCCACCGATATGAAAAATCAAAACGTCTTGTGCGGGATTATCAATCAGCTTTAAACTTTTAAATAGATGAAGTTTAATTTTTTTAAAAGTAGTTCGTTAGGGGGTTTACTGATAAGCCTTGGGATTACGGTAAGTACAATTTTGATTATTGCCATCCTATATTTTTATATCTATCTCCCGGCCGTTACAAATCATGGTGAGTCTATTACTGTGCCCGATCTCAAAGGCATGAACCTGGAAGAATTGGAAACATTTCTTACGCAACACGACCTTCGGTACGCGGTAAACGATTCTGCCTATTCTTCCGAGTATCCGCCCTTAGCAGTCTTGCGTCAATTCCCACAAGCAGGAGCGCAGGTAAAACTCAACCGGGTTATTTATGTCTCACTAAATCGAATCGCCCCTCCTACTTTACCTATCCCTGATTTAGTAGATCGATCGCTCGTGAATGCAGATGTCGTCTTAAAAAGCATCGAGTTAAAACGAGGTCGCATTTATTATGAACCCAGCCCTTTCCGGAATCTGGTAAAGGAAATGCGGCACGAAGGGAAAAAAATTGAGCCCGGCACCCGAATAACCAAAGGCGCAACAATCGATTTGGTGGTGGGCGATGGAAATGGGCCTGCCGATTTCAAAATCGGGAATCTTTTAGGCGATGCGTTGGAAACCGCTAAGTTCAAACTGATGGGTTGGAATTTACACCTCGGTTCAATTCAAATCCCGGCCGGCATGGATACTACCGGTATGGAACCATTCGTTTATAAACAATATCCTATGCCCGGAGATTCTGTGCGCGTGGGCGATCCGATCGATTTATGGATAGGACCAAAAGGGTATGTTGATCCTGAGGAAGAGGAAATCGATGAAACGGAAGGCGAAGAACTGGAAACCAAAGACTAACACGCATCTTGTGAACAAGATAGTCCTCTGCATGCTGCTTTTAACAGTCTCCCCTCGTGGCGTTTGTCAACTGGTAGTGGTGCCTGTTCAAAAAGAGTTTTCGGCATCTAAAAATTACCAGGCGCGAACTCAGGATATAACTCCGCTAACACTTCCCTTTTGGGATGATTTCTCTACCGTCCGCAATGGAGTTGCTGATCCTGCAGTGTGGCAATACGGACAATCGGTTTGGATTAATGATGGTATGAGCATTCACCCACCATCCCTCAATGTTGCCACGTTTGATGGGCTGGATTCCCTGGGCCGACCCTACAATGTGAATGATGTACTCGCCAAAGGGTATGCCGATAAATTGATTTCGGCACCCATCCGGATGGATCAGGTTGATCCATCCTTGCAAAACAACATCGCCCTTACCTTCTTTTACGAATTCAAAGGAAATGGAGAAGCGCCTGATCCGGGCGATAAACTTTCCCTTTCATTTAAAAATTCCACCAACCAATGGGATGAGGTTTGGTCAATCGATAACGATGGTACTTTTGTCAGCGATCAGTTTTTTGCGGTCACGGTCCCAATCACCGGCAGTAAATATTTTTTTGATAACTTTCAATTTCGGTTTCAAAATTTTGCCCGCCTGTCAGGCCCCTATGATACGTGGCATCTCGATTACATCTATATCAATAACGGGAAACCACAAACCAGTCCGGTGTTCCCTCTATTTCCGGATCGTTCCATCAGCACACCGCTTACCCGACTATTTACAGATTACAGATCAATGCCTATAAAACATTTTTTTTCAAATACGACAGACAACTTAACTCATCCCTCTTTAACTATTAACAATTTAAGGCAAGACCAGGTGGCGGGAAACGGACAACCCGTAAGTTATAGTTCTGAAGCAATCATTACCATGATAAAAGGCACTGACCCTCCGGTTGTACTCACAGCACCACTCGATAATAACGTTAATATTGGAAGCGAACTAACCTTCAACCAGAATCGAGTCGTAACCTTGCAAACTGTACCCGATCCGCTGACCTTCGATGCAACCGCTGATTCTATCCAAATCAAACTAACCATTGGTTTCGATACCGGAGATGATAAAATCAAAACGTCTACTGAGGGAGATTATGACTTTGATGTATTTACTCCTATCACTTTTAAAAATAACGATAGCGTAAGCGCCACGTATAAACTTGCTAATTATTATGCTTATGATGATGGGCAGGCGGAATATGGTGCTGGGCTGAATCAGCCGGGGGCACAACTTGCCTACGAGTTTTTAATGAGAACGAATAACCCCGATACGCTCGTGGCTGTTGATATTTATTTTCCCCGCTTTGGAGATGAATCAAGCCAGATCATTCAATTTAAAATCCTGAAAGCTCTTACCAACAATGTTTCGGATATCCTTTTTCAAGGGAATATCCCAATTCAACGCAACGCGCAAAACAAATTCTGGCGCATTCCGCTGGTGGAACCCATTGGGGTAAAGGACAAATTCTATATTGGCTGGGAGCAAACTTCGTCAGCCATTATTGCCGTGGGGCTTGATAAAAATACAGAATCAGGGGATCGAATTTATTCAAATATCAATGGCACCTGGAACCAAAACACAACGGTGAAAGGAAGTTTAATGATACGACCCATCTTTGGTAAAGGAAATGGAGGCACCATCAACCAAATAGAAGAACAACCCGTTGTATCCGTTTATCCGAATCCCGGACAGGGCACGTTTATCACTTCACTGGTAGCCGAAGATGTGAAACTTTTTGATCAAACCGGAAGAGTGATTCCGGTAGATGTTGAAACAGTTGGTGAAACAACACAGATAACCATGCAAAGACCAATCCCTGGATTATATCTGTTGCGTACGTTGCATGCCCATCACTGGATAAATACAAGAGTTATTATTCATTAACTCATTGTCTTAATTAGCTATTTTGAATTTCAGAGCTTCCTACAATCTCAACCAGTTCAAGGGGATTAGGAGCAAAACAAAGTATCAATATTGCCAGCGCGATCCAACCTAAAATAATCCGGGTTTGGTTTAAAGGTTCTTCTATTTCGGATGGCGGATGCTGAATCCCCACAAACCGTCCAATAATGAAAGCAAAAAGCAGCCATCCGGAATATCCGTGCACAGAGGGAAAAAATGTTACGATAAGATATTGAATTGCGAACAACGCCAATGCATACATCCAGGTGTCGCGATTGGATACCCCAAGGCCCCGCATAGCCATATAGAGAAAGCCAATGAATAATGGAATCTTATACACAAGAACATCCATGCCATCTTTAGGATGAACAAATCCAAGACCTGCATAAAATAGAAAGGCAATGAAAATAATTGTTGCAATTCGCTTATGCCAGGCATGCCCCACTAATCCATAAAGCACATGCCCACCATCTAACTGGCCAATGGGAAAAAGATTTATGCTGGTAAAAATCAACGATAAGAATCCGGCAAACAAAAAGGGATAGTGAATAATTTCATGAATGTTTGGAATGCGTGCCGGATCGGCTACAAACTTTTCAAAAAAAAGGAATAGCAAATTTTTTCCGATATACACATTCAACGATCCTTCGGGCAAGAATCCTGGCTCATACACAAAGTTAGCGTACTCAAGCCCGAATTGCTCATACTCAGGATGAATAGAAAAAATGTATTCGGGGGGCGGCAAATGTGTAAACCCATAAAACAAGAATCCCATAGCTACCACAAACCCAGCCAGCGGACCCGCAATGCCAATATCAAAATTTTCGCGCGTTGAGTTTACCCTTTGTTTGAGTCTGATCAACGCACCAAGCGTACCAAACATCAAAGGCAGGGGTGGCAGCGGAATATAATAAGGCAACGAAGTACGAACCCGGTAATAGATAGCGGTAAAGTAATGCCCGAATTCGTGGGCGGTAAGGATACTTAAGAAACAAATTGAATATGGGAGTCCGGAATAAAAATCTTGCCAGGTAAATCCAGTGGCCAACACCGATTTGCCATGCGTCCATTCAGCACCCGCCAGCGTAGTCGTTATGAACGTTACAATAAATAAGGAAGTATGAATGAGGGCGGTTTTGAATTTTGGATTCATGGAAAAAGTGAAAAAATCTGATCTGGATGTTCGACATGAAACGTTTTAATACCTGCTTTGTTTGCGCCCGTCAGATTATCTTTATTGTCATCCAGAAAAATAGTTTCTTCGGCCCGCAATCCATTCTGCAAAAGCACATGGTTATAAATTGCCACATCGGGTTTACTTATTTTAAGCAGGTGCGAATAGTAAGCTCTATGAAAATAATAATCAATGACGGGCTGACCTGTCAGGTTCTTTACGATATCATTAAAACATTGTAAATGAATGTTGTTGGTGTTGCTTAAAAGATAAAGTGAAAATTTTTCTTTCAGTCGCACGAGTAAATTGATCCTTTCTATTGGAATATCCAGCAACATCGCATTCCACGCAGCATCCAGCTGAACATCGGATACCGTCAAACGTAGGGACTCCCGCAAATGGGTTCTGAATTCCGCATCAGAAATTAAGCCTCTTTCGTAATCGTGAAAGAAAGCCCCGTGATGAACCATAGACTTTATTTCATTCACCGACAAGCCACTGAGGGCGGCAAAAGCCTGGTGTGTTTTTTCCACGGAGAGATTGATAATTACTCCGCCCAAATCAAAAATGATGTTTTTAACTCCTGAAGGGACCAAACAAATTGTGTATTAACGTTCAAATATGTAAAATTGCACTCCCAAATAATAACCGACTTCAAATATAGTTGGTAATCATTAATGAGGGCCCATAGCTCAGCTGGTTAGAGCACTTGACTCATAATCAAGGGGTCGCTGGATCGTGCCCAGCTGGGCCCACTTTTTTCAATCGAGACTTCGTAGAGGATAAAA
>JAEUUB010000084.1 GCA_016787745.1 Cyclobacteriaceae bacterium | reverse complement strand
GTAATTCCTGAAACATTTTTACTTGCGCCAACTCCTAACGTTCCAAAATTAAAGCCTGTTAAACTTCCGCCAGCCCCAACACCCAAACCACCCAGATTAATTCCTGTTACATTGCCACCGGAGCCGACCCCTAATCCTCCAACATTTATCCCTGCCAGATTGCCCCCTGAACCAACACCAAGTCCCCCAACATTTAATCCTATTATATCTCCACCCGCACCAACGCCAAGCCCTCCCAGATTAATTCCGGAAAGATTATTTTTTGAACCAATCCCAAAAAAACCAATACCGATTCCATTTCTGTTTTCAGTACCCATTGCCATAGGCAGCCCAATGGAAACGCCATTTACCGTACCGGTTTGTTCCTCTTCGTGTTTAGGTTGCCAGACCGTAACGTTAATGCCATTTATTTTCTCAACATTTTTGTCTATAAAATTTAATCGGAGGCCATTGAATACAGGTAAGTTGCCAAAACCAATGATTCCCTTTTTCGATGGAATCCCCACTCCCTGAGAAAAGGAATTGAAAGCAATTGATAAGCAAAGAACAACAAGTTGATATTTACGAGGCATGAGGTATTATTTTAATGCACTCTTAAGACGATTGCAAGAATTAAAAGGTTGCATGCCGATGAAATCATCAGCCACCCTGTTTTTGGAAAGTGATTTCTAAACTCTTTTACATCCTCATGCCTTTACCGGCTCGCGGTGGCCTACCCAGGTAAATCGTTTGGTAACATATTCCGGATTAGTGAAAGATGCGTTGCCCGAAGGATTACCCCCTGTAACATGAAAATCGGAAAAGGCAGCATTTTGATTCATATAAATACCTCCTGTAAGGTTAAACGAAACAGGTGTTGCCGCGAGCGACATCGCATCTGCGATTTTTTCACGAACAGCTGCATTCGTTGTGTATGCTCCACAAGAAATAGCTCCATGATTCAAGGCCATCTCCTTGGCTAAGGAAATTGATTGATCTGTATTTTTTGTCTTTATCAATAACACAATGGGCCCAAATAATTCTTTGCTGAATATTTCCTTCTTCGAAGCATCTACCTCTATCACCACAGGTGTAGCTACACGGGCATTCTTAAACATCGGATTTTCAAACGATCGTGATTTAAGCCACACCTTACCGCTTGTCTTTTCAACATCGGCAATTCGTTCACTCGTCTTTCTATTTTGAATTGCGCCCAATACATAGGGGGCTGCTTTCGGATTATCGACCAGGCTATTGATTTGACCTATCAATTTCTCAGCTACCTGATCAAAAGAAATATTCCCTGCCGGAGAATCAATGCCCGATTCAGGGATATAAAAGTTTTGAGGAGCCGTACACATTTGTCCACTATATAGATTTACAGAGAATGCAAGGTTGGCTGCCGCCTTATCAATATCCGCAACAGAATCAAGAATCACCGAGTTAACACCCGTTTTCTCCGTAAAAACAACTTTACCGGGCAATGCTTCCAGGTAAGAACCAAAAACTGAATTTCCTGTAAAATCAATAAGTTTTACTTCAGGATGTTCTGCCAGTTGCTTCGTAATCATGTTATCGAAGGTATCAGGCGCAAGCTGGCAAATGTTTGGATCCAGATTATTCGCGCTTAATACCTTTTGAATTTCCGCCACGACAATGGCAATGGGAAGTATGGAGCCTGGATGAGGTTTTACAATCACCGGATTCCCCGTCATTAAACTTCCGTAAATTCCTGTAACCGAATTCCAGGTAGGAAATGTTGAACAACCGATCACTACGGAAATACCTTTTGGTATGGCACGCCACTCTTTCTCCAACTGAATATTATATTTACCCATAGGTTTATCCCACATGACTTTGGCCGGAAACCGATGAAGCTCTTCGTATGCCGCGGCAATTGCCTCCAACGCCCTATCAGCAGCATGCGGCCCGCTTGCCTGAAAGGCCATCATAAACCATTGGCCAGTGGTATGCATGGTTGCATAAGCGATTTCATAAAACCGGCTTCGCATTCCTTCTAACGATTCCATTAAAATTCCGGCACGCGTGTCCGCACTTGTTTTCCTCCAGGAGGCAAAGGAATTTGATGCGTTACTTATTAAGCTATTGACTGAAAAGGAAGGATAGGTAACCCCTAACGATTCCTGAAAATACGGAGACTCTTCCTGCCCTATCCAGCCCTCCTCACCCTGTTGCTTTAACTCACTAAATTTTGAACCCCGCATCGCTTTAAACTTTGCCAACCCATCAGCGTCTGCGGTTTCGCCATAAATAGCAGGCGAAGGTTGTTCGGGAAAGGCCGCATAAAATGTGCGGGCATGCAATGCTTCAATAGCTTTATTTAATGTGGGCTTATATTTTTCGAATAAAGTCATATTAGATTATTTTAATCGTTGTTCTATTGGTTTACCATTGAATCCATTGTTAAAGCCGCGCTTAAATTCTTGCCAATCATAAATCAGCAGAATCAGAAACATAAATAACATTCCTAATAGAAATGTTTTAACGTCCCGCTTTGTAATGTTTTTCATATTGTTTGGTTAAAAATTCAAAGACATACTTATTGCGCACCAAATACGCGCTTCAATAAATCGGATGTTCGTGCCACCGGATCCTGACGAATATTTTTCTCTTCCTTAGCAATCATAGTAAACAAGCCTTGCATGGCCAGCTCAGTGGCATATTCAT
>JAEUUB010000083.1 GCA_016787745.1 Cyclobacteriaceae bacterium | reverse complement strand
TCCAAATCGGCTTCCTGAAATTCCAAGGCAACTTCAACAGGATCTTCCCGATAGATTTTCTTTTTGTTGAAATCACCCTGGGTAAGCCTTACGCACTTACCGTCAATAATGTCAATGGCAGGAATTATTCGCATCGGTTTATCTTTAACAGATGGTTTACAATTTATTTAAAAAACTTACTATTACTTTTTCTCCCGTGGCAGCCGATTTTTCAGGATGGAACTGAACAGCATGGAAATTATCCTTGATCATCGCAGCGCTAAAGGGGTGGATGTACTCCGTGGTGGCTGCTGTGTAGGCATTAACCGGCACGTAATAACTATGAACAAAGTAAACAAATTGCTCATCCAACGAAGCATCTAACCAGCTTTGATTTGTTGTTAAGGAATTCCAGCCCATGTGTGGTACTTTCTCGCTATGAACGGGTTTAAATAATTTCACTGGCTCATCAAAAATTCCCAAACAGGGCGTATCATTTTCTTCCGAATGCGCGCACATCAATTGCATACCCAGGCATATCCCCAGCACGGGTTGTTTAAGAGTCTTAATCACTTTATCCAGTTTACAAGCTTTCAGGTAATCCATGGTAGTGCGGGCCTCGCCAACACCAGGAAAAATTACCTTATCTGCCTTTTGAATTTCCTCATGATTATCGGTAACTGCAAAATCGACCCCCAAACGTTCTAACGCAAAAGCCACCGATCGAATATTCCCGGCATTATATTTAATTACAGCAACCATATCTAATTTTGATTTCTCTATCTACAGCATTCCCTTTGTGCTTGGTAATTTATCGCTAAAGGGATCTTTTCTTACGGCCATTTTTATCGCTTTCGCGAAAGCCTTAAAAATTGCTTCAATTTTATGATGCTCATTGTCGCCTTCTGCTTTTATGTTCAGGTTGCATTTAGCGGTATCAGAAAATGATTTGAAAAAATGCAAAAACATTTCGGTTGGCATTTCTCCAATTCGCTCGCGTTTAAATTCAGTTTCCCAAACTAACCAGGGGCGACCTCCAAAATCGATGGCCACCTGGGCCAGGCAATCATCCATAGGCAAACAAAACCCATACCGTTCAATTCCACGTTTATCTCCCAACGCAGTGTTAAAGGCTTCACCCAAAGCCAGGGCTGTATCCTCAATGGTATGATGCTCATCAATATGTAAATCGCCTTTTACATAAATTTTCAGATCTATTAATCCGTGCCGGGCCAGTTGATCAAGCATGTGATCAAAAAACCCTAACCCGGTTTGAATCGATGATTCTCCGCGGCCCGCAAGATTAACTTCAATGGAGATATCTGTTTCTTTGGTGGTTCGTTGCACTCGGGCCGCACGTTTTGGTAAAACGAGTTCATAAATAGTCTTCCACTCATTTGTAATTCCAAGGCACGATGCCGTAAGCCCGATATCAGTCAGTTTTTTTGCAAGACTGCCATCATTAAGCAGAATACCTTTTGCACCAAGGTTCTTCGCTAATTCAATATCCGTCAGCCGGTCGCCAATAACGATGGAATTTGTTAAATCATATTCTTCGGAAAAATACTTTGTAAGCATGGCT
>JAEUUB010000075.1 GCA_016787745.1 Cyclobacteriaceae bacterium | reverse complement strand
CATCCAACAATTAATCCTTGAAAAGGATCGCGCTAAACTTCAATGGGAAACGTTAAAGAATACTTATAGTAATCGACTAAATGAAATCCTGCGCAAAGAAGAACGACTTGAATTGGTATCCATTGGTAATCATTGCCTCGGCACAACCTTTTTAAATAAAAATTATCTCATTACTGAAAAGCTATCAGCCACCTTCGATCAAATCAGTAAACAAATTCCTGACTTCTATTTTGGCCGCTTCGATTTACGATGCAATTCCGTTCAGGATTTGGAATCGGGGAAGGTAATGATTCTGGAAGTAAACGGATGCGGAGCCGAACCTGCACATATTTATCATCCCGGTGCCTCGTTGCTTGCAGGCATTAAAGTATTGATAACTCACTGGCGCAATCTCTATCAAATAAGCAAAGAGAATCACCAACGAGGGGTTGCTTATCTTACGCTGAAGGAAGGCCGCAAAATATATAAGCGTGTTAAATCATTAACTTCAGGCGCATGATTGTTCAGGTCTTTATAGCTGGACTTATTTTTAGTTTTCTTGGGTCTATCCCACCCGGTACGCTCAATCTGGCTGTGCTTCAGTTAGGGATGGAGTACAAAATAAAAACAGCTCTTCGGTTTTCGCTTGCCGTTGCCATCATTGAATACCCCTACGCCTGGATTGCCGTAGTGTTTGAAGATTGGGTTACATCTTCGCCCTTGATTATTGACAATTTTCAACTAATAACGGCTGTGGTTATGATTGTGATTGGAGCCTTCACACTTTGGTCGGCTCGTAAACCCAGCGAGTTCTCAGTGCGCTTCAACGAGAGTGGATTCAGACGTGGCATTATTTTAAGTATTCTAAATCCCATGGCTATTCCTTTTTGGATTGGTATTACGGCCTATCTAAAAGCACAAGCATGGATTGACCTTTCGACACAAAGTCTTTTGCATAGTTATGTGTTTGGCACTTCCGTGGGGGTAATGATCCTGCTTGTTCTATTTACATTTTTAGCCAGGCGGTTAGCCGGCTATGTAAAGGATAATCAATATGTAAAACTAGTACCCGGATTTACATTACTTCTTTTAGGGACGTATTCTTTCATCAAATACATACTCAACTAGTAAACTCAACTAAATGTTGACATGCTTTTTTCGTACAGCCCAATAGTAGAAGATTGGAAAAATTAAAAGGGTAAATACGGTGGCCGTAACCAGACCACCAATAATCACAATGGCCAGAGGTTTCTGTGATTCGGAACCTATGCCTGATGAGAGGGCTGCTGGCATTAATCCTATAGCAGCCATCATGGCCGTCATAATTACAGGCCTGGTTCTGATTTTCACGGCTTCATAAATGGATGGAACCAAGGCAAGCCGCTTTCGGAGGTTGTTGTGAAATTCTGAGATAAGGATAACTCCATTCTGAATACAAATTCCAAAAAGCGCTATAAAACCAACGCCCGCTGAAATTCCAAAGTTTATACCTGTAAGATGAAGAGCGACTATTCCCCCTATTAAAGCAAAGGGAACATTAGCCAAAACAAGTGAGGCATCCTGAATGTTGCCAAACAAAATAAAGAGCAGCACAAATATGAGAATTAAACTAATAGGCACCACCTGACCCAATCGTTTGGTTGCGCGGACCTGGTTTTCAAATTCGCCAGTCCAGCCAATTGAATACCCGGAGGGCAATTTGATGTTCTTAATCACATTGCGTTGTGCTTCCGCTATGGTGCTCCCTAAGTCACGTTCGCGTACAGAAAACTTTACACCAATAAATCGTCTGGTATTGTCGCGGTAGATAAAAGCCGGGCCGGTAATCTTATGGATAGTGGCTATTTCTTGTAAAGGGATTTTGTCACCCCGTAAGGTAGGTACCATAATGCGCATGATGTCATCTTCGTCTTTTCGATAATTGTGCTGATACCGGATACGAATATCAAACTTGCGGTCGCCTTCATATTTTTCGGTTGCTGTTTTTCCTCCAATGGCCATTTCTATGGTACTTTGCGCCTCCGCTTTCTGCACACCATAAATTGCCATTCGCTCCTCATCCAGAACAACACTGATTTCCGGCTGGCCAATATTTCTAAGGATTCCTACATCTTTAATTCCAGAAACATTCTTTATTTGTTCGATTACCTCATTAGCAATTTCATCGAGTCTGGAAAGATCATCTCCATAAATTTTTACTGCATTTGATGCATTAATGCCAGCAACCGATTCGGCCACATTATCAATAATGGGTTGCGAATAATTATAAACAATGCCTTGATATTTTTTAAGTTGCTCATCCATTTCTTCCACTAAATCATCCATGGAGATATTCCGGCCCCATTCTTCTTTTGGCTTTAGATTAACCTGCATCTGTACATAGTAAAACCCGCTGGGATCGGTACCGTCATTACTACGACCCGTTTGAGAAAGAACACCATTCACCTCGGGAAATTGCTGAAGTTCCTTACGCAGCAGCGCTACTGTTTTTACCGTCTCATTTAACGATGAACTCATTGGGAGTTTGGCCTCTACCCAAAGGGCCCCTTCATTAAGTTGAGGTAAGAATTCTGTGCCCAACCAGCCAGCCGAAAAAAGGGACACCCCTAACACCAATAGGGAAACAAAAACACTAACACGTTTAAATTTAAAAGTTTGGTTGAATCCTTTCTCCACCGTTCGGTTGAAAAAACTGACAAGGGGATTATGCTTTTCATAGACATTCTTCTTTAGAAGTATGGAAACTAACACTGGAACTAAGGTTAACGTGAAGATGAGGGCTCCCAATAAGGCAAATCCCAGTGTATAGGCTAGTGGAGAAAACATCTTACCTTCTACTTTTTGGAAAGAAAAAATAGGAAGCAAGGCAGAAATGATAATCAACTTGGAGAAGAATACCGATTTGCCTAATCCACTCCCATTTCTTTTAATTAATCCAAGCTTCGAAAGTTTATTAAACTTTTCTATTCCGTTTACCTGAGCATGATGATCCAGGGCTACAAACAATCCTTCCACCATCACCACGGCCCCATCAATAATAATCCCGAAATCGACCGCACCTAAAGAAAGCAAGTTCGCGCTCATTCCTTTTAAGCTGAGACATAAAAAAGCAAAGAGCAGGGAAAGTGGAATAACAATCGAAACAATTACTGTTGTTCTCCAACTTGCCATAAACAACAGCACAATTACAGTAACAAAAACAATTCCTTCCGTCAGGTTGGTCATTACCGTGTGCGTGCAATAACGCATCAGGTTGTCTCGATCATAAAATACTTCCATCTTAACATCGGAAGGGAGTACTGTCTCGTTTAGTTCTTTTATTTTCGTCTTAAGTCTCCCGAGGACTTCGCTAGGATTTTCCCCCTTGCGCATCACAACAATTCCTTCAACCACATCGTCATTTTCATTTAATCCAACCTGACCTACCCGCGGTGCACTTGATTCTATTACGGTTGCAACATTTTTTACCAATACCGGATTGCCATTATAGCTGTCCACTATTACGTTATCGATATCCGTTATTGAGTTAAGTAACCCCACGCCCCTCACTACATAGGCCTGGCCATTTTTTTCAATTACATCGCCACCCACATTCAGATTCGCTTTTGAGACGGCTTCATACAACTCAAGCGAAGTGAGGTCGTATTTTTGAAGTTTAACGGGATCAACCGATATTTCATAAATCTTTTCTTGTCCACCAAAAGCAACCACATCCGCAATACCCGGAACAGCTCTCAGTTGGCGATCAATTACCCAATTTTGAATGGTCAGCAGATCGCGGGTACCTCGGGATGGGCTTTTTAATACATATCGATAGATTTCACCGGTAGGCCCGTAAGGAGGTTGTACATCCGGTTCCACCTCTTCGGGCAACCGAACATTGCGCAATTGATTATTAACCTGTTGACGCGCAAAAAAATCTTCTACATCATCATCAAATATGATTTTAATGACTGAAAGACCAAACATGGTAATGCTGCGTACATTGGTTTTGCGTTGCACGCTGTTCATAGCAATTTCAATGGGGGTGGTTACAAATCGCTCCACTTCCTCCGCACTTCTGCCATTCCATTCGGTAACAATGATTATTTGCGTATTGGTTACATCTGGAAATGCTTCAATGGGAATGTGTTGAAAGCTGATCCACCCGGCAATAGTTATAACCCCCACCCAAAAGAATGTGAAGAGCTTATTCTTTAAAGAAAATCCTATGATCGATCGGATGAATTTGTTCATATGCGCAGCTCTTCTAAAATTTAATCGTTCAATGCATCGTAAACCATCAATCCGCTCTTGGAGATTACACGCTCGTTTTCTTTTAAACCATTGAGTAGATAAGTAACATCATCCAACTGTCTATAGATTTCCACCTGCCGTGTTTCTATATCGGTACGGCTTCTGAAAACCATTACCCAATTTTTGCTCTTATCGAAAATGATGGAAGAGGATGGAACGGCTATAAGCTTTTTATTTTCAGAAAACTTTAATGTGATTGTGGCACTCATCTCGGGCTTTAAGAGTAAATCCGGGTTTTGAATTTTCACTAATATTTTCATCGCTTTGGTGCTGGGATCGATTGCGTTAAAAATCCGATCGACCTGGCCTGAAAAAATCTTATTCGGATAGCTGATTGTTTTTACTTCGGCCTCGTACCCCGCCTTTACTCTTGGAATATCCGACTCATTTACATTAGCCAACACCCATACCTCATCGATTTGAGCAATAGAAAAAATGATATCGGCTTTATCGCTTCTAAGCTGTTCGTTTTGTGTGATGTCTTTGTATACTATAAAACCACTTATAGGGGCTGTAATATTAAATAAAGAACCTTCGCGCAGCCCATAGATTCGATACACTTCTTCAATACGTTCTAATTCCGCTTTTGCCTTCAATAATTCTTTTTCAGCCGCAATTACATCTCGCTCAGAATTAATTTTCCCCTCATAAAGCTCTTTTGCCACCTGCACGTTCTTTTCTGCCAACGCCATGTCTGCTTTTGCATCTAATAGTTGTCTTTGAAAGTCGGCCACTTCACCACTTTTCATGGTAGCCAACCTTTGTCCTTGTTTCACATAATCACCCAACTCGGCATGAATTGCCAAAACGTTGCCACTCATAATCGGATAAATATTAGCTTGTTTGCTGTTGTCAGCCGCAATCTTCCCGAAAAGCTTTAGCTCGTTTTTAACATCTTGTAATGTTGCATTTGTTATTTCACAACGCTCCATCATTGTATCACTTATTGAAAAGGCAATGGCATCTTCTTCAGGAATGTGAGATTTACAACTCCCCAAAAAGCTAAGCAGCAAACAGGTCGAAATTTTTATATTGATGGATGTCATGTTAATAGATTTTTGAGGCCGTTGCGAAATTCACTTTCATAGCAGAAGTAGCAAGGTGTGTTTTCACACGTTCGTATTCTCCTAAAGATTCATTGTAAGCTTCAAAGAAGTCCACAAATTCAAGAATTGAGATATTTCTCTTTTGAAAATTTGAATTTACTCCTTGAAATACCAGGTCAAAATCCTCGGTATAATAGTTCTTAATTTTATTGAACTCCGCTACACTAAAGGTTAATGTTTGCCAGGCAGCGAATACATCGGCCTGAACCTCTCTGACTTTTTGTTTTTGGTAAAGGCTCGCCATGTTGGTACCGTATTCCGCTGCTCTAATATTCCCCCGGTTTCGATTCCATAGCGGCAAGGGAACGTTCACCCCCACATTCATCTGATTCTGGAATGCCCCTCCGCGTTGATCGTACGAGGTGTTGATTGCTATATCCGGAACGGCTAATTTTCTTTGATACCTCTCATTTAATAATGCTATGCTCTCTAATTGAAAGGCTTCTTTTAAATCCGGTCGTTGATCCAGAGCTGTCGATTGCAATTCATCAAACTCTCTTATGCTTGTTAATCGATCAAACTCATCTTCCCCAACTTTGGGAATGAGATAGCTGTTAACCTGCAATAGCATTTGAATTTTCTGCTGCTCATTAAAGTAATCGCTGGCGAGCAACGATTTATCGTTATTAATTTTAAAGTAAACTGACTTGAGTCGTATTACATCTTTGGCTGGAATGTTCCCCCGTCTGGATTGTGTTTCGAAGGAGTTGATTAACGTATCCAGCAACTCCAGCTGACGATTGTATTTATTAAGTGTATTGATTTGACCATAGAGGGTATAATAGCTGGTGTGAAGTTGGTACCGAAGGTTTCTTAAAAGATCGGCCAATTCAAGTTCGGCCACACGTCTATTCTCTTTTGCAAGTTCAATTTCGGTTCTTCTCTTACCTCCCAGTAAAATCAACTGTTCGATGGTGAAAGCCTTTTGCCCAGAGGGGCCAGTATGAAAAATTTTTTGATTTTCAGGATCAAGTGCATTGATGTCGGCTATAAATAAGGGATTTGGATAACTCTTTGCCTGCAGGATCAACGCTTCCTGTGCACCGACATTATACTCCTGTGAAAGTAAGAGAAGATTGCTTTTAAGAAATAGACTATCGGCCTGATCAAGTGTGAGCGACAATTTCTCCTGGCTGATACAGGGTATAGAGAATATTGAACAAATAAGAAATACTTGAAGTTTCATAACCTCAACATTACAGGCCACGACCTTAAGATTTCCTTAAGATTCCTAAAATTTTGCTTAAGCTTTTCTGAGTTTCAGTATGAAGGAATTCAGACCCTCGTTAGAAATAGAATATGAGATTTCCCCTTCATGGAGTTTGCTGATTTTTTCAACCATCACCAATCCAAGGCCAATTCCAATTTTGTTTCGGCTATTTTGGCCTCTAAAAAAATATCCAAATAGCTTTTCTCTTTCTATCTGTGTAAGATTTGCTCCGTTGTTTATTACATCCACAAGTAGATCATTGCCCTGACATGAGATTTCAACTTTCACTGTATTGTCATCAGAATATTCTATACCATTCTTTATTAAATTCATAAAAGCAATGGACAACATTCTTTTATTTCCCATCATTATAAGTTCATCAATATCCTTTACATCATATTGAATGGCAAGTTCCAGTCTTGCTTTTGGATATAGCAACTTTAAACTTTCAAAGATTTCAAAGATTATTTCATCAATGCGCAACAATTCCTTTGACAACTTATCCTTGTTTGTTTCAAATTTTGAAATTTCGAGCAATGTGCTGATTACAGACGCCATCTGCATTAGCCCGTTTTTCTGAAATTCAAAATATCCTACCCACTTTTCACGATCCGGGTCATTCATCATTCTCTCCATATTCGAGATAAGCACAGCTATAGGTGTTTTTAGCTCATGCGAAATATGATGAATCAGATTCTTTTGATAATTGTACGACTGCTCAACATTTGTTAACATTCCATTGAAGCTTTTAGCCAACGATGTAATTTCATCATCCGTTGTCGGAACCGCTATATGCGATAGGTTATTAATGTTTTTATGGCTTACTTCGGTCGTTAGCTGTGCAATGGGGTCGGTAATTTGTTTTGCTATATAAAGTGCAATTCCAATCTCTAGTAACAAAGCAAATACAAAAACACCTACAAGCAGTAAGGCAAGAAAACTAAGCTTGCCTTTTCCATACAAATCATTTGCCTTAGCAATTGCGTAGAAAGTTTTCCCTTTATCCTGCAATCGATGAGCATACAAATCATACTCTCCTTCCCGGTAGGCTATCTCTTGTGTTTCATTCTGGAGCTTCTCTAAAATTTCATTCGAAAAAGGAATGGTTATATCATCAACACTGCTATAAATTATTCGCCTGGTTGAGTCAAACAGCAGAATTTTTTCGTCATATAAATTATTGATCGTGGTTTCATCAAGGGCCTGCAAAAGATCATGATCAATCTCCTTCACATCGATCAATAAGCGCAGCGTTGTTGTTGTTTTTTCTTTCAATCGTTGTGCAAACTCTTGCTCACGATACTCTGCCATACTAAGAAATACCGATAACAAGGTTATCCCTAACACAATGCCAAAAGCAATTGAGAAAAAGAGAACTATTTTCTTTCTAAGATTCATTCTCCTTGCCACTCAGATAATAGCCAAATCCAGGTCGGGTATGGATGAGTTTAATGTCGTGCCCTTTATCAATTTTGTTTCGTATAGAATTAATAAACACTTCAATTGTATTTGTATTTACATCCACACGAGTTCCCCAAATTCGTTCAATCAAATCCCTTTTTGAAACCGTATTTCCATGAGATGTCGCTAACAGCGCCAGTATATCGAACTCTCGGGCAGTAAGCCTAATGGTTTCTCCATATCGATGCACTTGTTTTGCCGCCATATCAATGGTAAGTCCCGCAATCGATAATATTTTAGGAGCCTCTGTATTGAAAGGTCTCCTTTTCAATAGTGATCGAATGCGAGCGAGCAATTCTTTGAAATAAAATGGTTTTGTTAAATAGTCGTCCGCCCCGCTGTCAAATCCTGTAACTTTATCTTCGGCTTCATCAAAAGCAGTTAGAAAAAGGATTGGTACAGAAATGGCCTGATTCCGGATTGACTTGCAAACCTCCAGCCCGTTTTTTCCGGGCATATTAATGTCGAGAACAATGCAATCATAATTGTTTCGTAGAATCATTTTTTCCGCCAATATCCCATCAAACACAGCTTCCGTTAAAAATCCTTCTTCTTGAAGTCTCCACTTCAAATCAGCGGAAATATTCGCATCATCTTCTACGATTAATATTTTCTGCATTGTAATTCCAGAAATTAAGATAAGGGTTCATACCGAAAACAATCTATCAAATGATCATTCACTAATCCGCACGCCTGCATGTGAGCATACATAACTGTGCTCCCAACAAATTTAAATCCACGGCTAATTAAATCCTTACTTAGGGCATCCGATTCTTTGGTAGTAGCCGGAACCTGCTTCATGGTTTTCCATCTATTCACAATAGGCTCGTTGTTAACAAATTGCCAGATGTATTTGTCAAAACTTCCAAACTCTTTCTGAACTTCAAGAAAGTGCTTCGCATTATTTACCGCAGCATACACCTTTAACCGGTTACGAATGATGGCCGGGTCAAGAAGTATTTTTTCCAACTTCTTTTCAGAGAATCGCGCTACTTTTTCAGGATTGAAGTCAGCAAAATTGTTTCGATACCCCTCACGCTTCTTCAAGATGGTAGACCAACTCAATCCCGCCTGGGCCCCCTCCAAAATTAAAAACTCAAAATGAATTTTGTCCTCATGTACTGGCACACCCCACTCCTTGTCGTGATATTGAATATATTGTTCAAACTTAGTGCACCAGGGGCAGCGAAACAGATCAGCCATGATTCAAAATTTTATATGAAGGTATCAGTTTCATTTAAAGTTTGTAATTTCCCCAACTGAATTTATAATCCTCAAAAACTGAAAATTTTAATTACCCTTATGAAAAGACTTGCCTTATCCCTTGCTCTGATTTCTTTCTCCTTCCTAACCGTAGCCCAACAAAAAACAGATTTCGATAAAAAATTGAAGGAGTTGAACATCGAACTTTTTGCTCCATCCAAACCCATTGCTAATTACGTAAAGGCTGTTCGCGTGGGCAATTTGCTCTATCTTTCGGGCCACGGCCCGGGCAAAGCCGATGGTACAAATATTACAGGCAAGGTGGGGGCGGATATGACTACGGAGCAAGGCTATGAGGCCGCCCGGCAAACCGGAGTCTCCATTCTCTCTACGCTTAAAGCCGAATTAGGCGATCTAAATAAAGTTAAGCGCATTGTGAAGGTGTTGGGTATGGTTAATTGCACGGACACTTTTACTGACCAGCCCAAGGTGATTAATGGATTTTCAGACCTAATGGTTGCTGTCTTTGGCGAAAAGGGCAAACATGCTCGTTCTGCCGTGGGTATGAATTCCTTACCCAGTAACATTGCCGTTGAGATTGAAATAATTGTAGAGGTTCAATAGCTAATTTGGGTATACCGATTAGCAAACTCATAATTTTTCATTCCAGCAGGTTATCATACATCCTTTGTCTTTTATGATTTACCCTATTTAATTTAGTTGCCTAATTAAGCTGCCCCCATGCTTGCCAGCTATTTTAAAATTGTGTTGCGCCAACTGCGCAGTATCTATTCCTTTATCAACCTGATTGGGTTGGTGGCAGGGTTATCTGTTTTTGTGCTTATCTATTTGTGGGTAATGCATGAGTTAAGTTATGACCGGTTTCACCCTGCCTATGAAAACACCTATCGAATAACAAAAAAACAATTCAACGAAAAAGGTGAAGTTTATCCCGTTGCGCTTAGTCCGGGGCCTTTGGGTCCTTATGTTGAAAGTACTCTTCCGGAGGTGGAACAAACCTGTCGGTTGGTTCAGGTAGAGCTTTTGCTGCGTCACGAAGAAAAAGCCTATTACCATACCGGTCTTGCTGCGGACAGGTCTTTATTTGAGCTTTTTCATTTCCCTGTTTTGCAAGGCGAGGTAAACTCATTTAACCAAGGCGTTGATAAAATTATTCTTACCCAAAAACTGGCTACTTCTTATTTTGGAGACAGCGACCCCGTGGGCAAAATGTTTACGCTGGTTGGCCGCGATCTTATGGTAGCCGGGGTAATTGAAGATGTGCCCACCAATACACACATCCAATTTGATTATGTAATTCCATTTGAGTTTTTGAAAACAACGGGCTTACAGAATATTGATACCTGGGAATGGAATAGTTATCACACCTATTTATCTGTTAAGGATACAAAACAAGTTTCTGAAATTGAGGGAAAAATTACTGAAGCGCTGATTGCCCACGACCCGGAAACCAAAACCCAGATAGCG
>JAEUUB010000071.1 GCA_016787745.1 Cyclobacteriaceae bacterium | reverse complement strand
GTTGTTTTAATTCACCTCCTGACCGTACAAAGACCGGGCTTGCAACCAAACTCATGTCCCCTTTCCAGGTTATCATCTTCCCATCGAGTAAGTATTCTCTCTGTTCAATATATTTTGGAATTGCCGCTGACGGAGGAATATCCTTTTCGTCTGGAAAGAGTTTGGATAAATTATTCATGAATTTAATGAGTTGATTTGAGAGGATACAATGGAAGTTCCTGAAGATGTTCCTATTCGGCTTGCGCCCGCATCAATAAGCCGTATCGCTTGATCCCGGGTTTTTATTCCCCCGGATGCTTTGATTCCAACGTGTGCAGGAATTGACTTACGCATCAAAGCTACGTGATCAACCTTTGCGCCCGCGGGGGCAAACCCTGTAGATGTTTTTACAAAATCTGCGCCCGCGTCCACGCAGAGTTTACAGGCCGAAACAATTTCTTCGTCAGACAGATAAGCGGTTTCGATAATTACTTTTAGCACCTTTTGATGATCATGTGCCCGTTTGGCACATTTCGCAATTTCTATTTTAGTCCAGGAGCTCCCTGATTTAAAGGCAGAGATGTTCCAAACCACATCAATTTCATCAGCTCCATCATTGATTGCATGGGTGATTTCTTCCAGCTTGGTTTCCGTCATGGTATACCCTAGTGGAAAGCCTGCCACTGTTACCAACAAAACCTTCGCTAACCCAATCTCGCGCTTAGCACGTTTAACCCAAAACGGAGGAACGCAAACACCGAGAAAACCGTATTCTTTCGCTTCGCTCACCAACCGATCGATAGCGTAGCTATCAACCAGAGGACTTAAGTTGGTATGTTCTATATAATGTGCGAGATTCAAATCGATCCTGTTAAAGAAACGAAATTACTTTTTCTCACTCACATTTTTATGCTGTTCGTACCCCTCTTGGTAATAAGGGGTACTTCAATCGATTGCTGATAGTCTACAACTAGTGTCGGATTCCACACTCCTTGCAATACTTCATTTTATATACCGGATTTCTTTTAGGGGGCCGCTTATGTCCAAAGTATAAGGGATTAGCATATTGTGGTGTCGCCATTTTTTTTAGAATCCGTTGCTTTTCTTTGGCAGCTTTTTCGATGCGTGCATAAAATTCATATTGCGCTGTGTGCTTTACTTTGGCTCGTTTCAATAAAATCTTTTGTCGCTTGGATGAAATATGGGCACGCTTCGCCTGGTTGGATTTCACTTCAAGCTTATCAGAATTTCTGTCGCCAAGCGTAGTGTTTTGAGCTTGCAGCAGCAACGGAACGCACCATACTAATAGACTAAAAAGGATTTTTGGCTGGGCTTTTTTCATAACCCATAAACGAAAAACCCTGGTGTTTATTTTTAGAAGTTAAACTCGGCTACAAGGAGTATGGATGAAGAAATTATTAATTCGGAAAAATTACTCCGTAAAATACTCGAACAAGTAATAAATGATGATGGCCAGACCGGCAATTAATATCAGATAACCAAAAACACGAGCCCTTTGAAAATAGCCCTTAACCGGCATAATACTTTCCTTTCGTCTACGTGCTTTCACACCAGAAATTCAACGAAAACTCTCGTGACAAAATAAACTACCAGGCAGATAGCCACTAAAGAAACCAGGATACGTGCTCTCTGATGGTAAAATTTCATAGGTAACATTTTCATAATGTTCTGATTTATAACATTTTAATATAAATATAGGAAAATAAACTTGAAATGATTGCATTTGCCGTCAAATTCGCTGTTTAGCATTTGAATCAACAGGAATTGCCGTGGAATAGCCGAATTTGAGTTCTGAAAACCATTGAAAAGCAAAAATGAGGTTGTCTCAAAAGTCGAATAAGATTGAAATGTCATACCGTCCCTGAGCCGGAATCCTATCATTCATTTAAAAAACGGGATCGCGGGTCAGTGCCTGCCTTTGCCGAAGCGCCTGCCCGCACGAAGTTATACGCAGGCGGGGCTACGCGCAGGCAGGCCCGCGATGACCAGATGACTTTTGATACATCCTCTAACTCAAAATCGCTAGGATGTTCTTTATAAGTGAATTACTTCATCATACGCTGCAGCGGCTGCCTCCATCACTGCTTCACTCATTGTCGGGTGCGGGTGCACCGATTTAATGATTTCATGCCCTGTGGTTTCTAATTTGCGGGCGGTTACTACTTCTGCAATCATCTCTGTAACATTTGCCCCAATCATGTGGGCGCCCAAGAATTCACCGTACTTGGCATCAAAAATTACTTTAACAAAACCATCGGCTGCTCCGGCTGCTTTTGCTTTGCCCGAGGCGGTAAACGGAAACTTTCCAACCTTAATTTGATATCCCGCTTTTTTAGCTGCCTCCTCGGTATACCCCACAGAGGCAATCTCAGGAGAACAATACGTACAACCGGGTATATTATTATAATCTAAGGGTTGTGGATTATGTCCTTTTATTTTTTCAACGCAAATGATTCCCTCCGCAGAAGCCACATGGGCCAAAGCCTGACCTTTTACGATATCACCAATGGCGTACACACCCGTTACATTGGTTTTGTAGAAATCATCTACCAATACCTTTCCTTTCTCTGTCTTCACGCCCACTTCTTCCAATCCAAGATTCTCCAGGTTAGTAGAAATGCCTACTGCGGAGAGAACGATGTCTGTTTCAATTTTTATTTCACCATCCGGGGTTTTCACTGTAACTACACAACCCTTTCCTTTGGTGTCAACTTTAGTTACCTCCGAGTTAGTATAAATTTTCATTCCCGCTTTCTTGAAACTCTTATCCAGCGCTTTAGAAACTTCTTCATCTTCAACCGGAACAATACGCGGAAGAAATTCAACTATGGTTACTTCCGTTCCAATTGTATTATAGAAATAGGCA
>JAEUUB010000027.1 GCA_016787745.1 Cyclobacteriaceae bacterium | reverse complement strand
TGTGGTTATATCTCCCCAGGTTGTTCTTGGAAAGAATGTAAAGGTTCAAAACAATGTTTCGATATATACCGGGGTAATTTGTGAGGATGATGTATTTCTTGGCCCCTCCATGGTTTTCACCAATGTGATTAACCCACGCAGCGCTGTTAATCGCAAAAATGAATATGCGCGAACAATGGTAAAAAAAGGAGCCTCCATTGGCGCGAATGCCACTATTGTTTGTGGTCACGACATTGGAGCATTTGCCTTTATAGGGGCCGGTGCTGTTGTAACTAAAAGTGTTCCAGATTATGCATTAGTGATTGGTAATCCGGCCAGACAAACTGGGTGGATGAGTGAATACGGACACAAATTGAAATTTGATCCCCAGGGGTTTGCAGAATGCCTTGAAAGCAAAGAGAAATATCAGTTAAAAGATGGAAGAGTTATAAAATTATAGCATGAAGAATTTCGCATTGATAGGAGCGGCTGGCTTTATTGCTCCACGACATTTGAAAGCAATAAAGGAAACAGGAAATAATCTTGTGGCCGCCATGGATA
Source organism: Cyclobacteriaceae bacterium (assembly GCA_016787745.1). Lineage (GTDB taxonomy): Bacteria > Bacteroidota > Bacteroidia > Cytophagales > Cyclobacteriaceae > ELB16-189. Next base: position 22,111 of record JAEUUB010000027.1, on the reverse strand, counting down.
GGTTTGACAGTGTTGGTATTATGGATAGTTATTTTCCGCATGCCGATTTTTTCACCGAGTTCGAACGGTTTGATCGACACATTGATAAATTAAGAAGACAAGGGCATAAAGTGGATTATGTAAGTATTTGTTCTCCCAACTACCTGCATGATTCCCATATCCGCTTTGCCTTACGCCAACATGCTGACGCAATCTGTGAAAAACCATTGGTGCTCAATCCCTGGAACGTAGATGCACTCGATGAGATTGAAAAAGAGACCGGCAAGAAAATTTATACAATACTCCAACTTCGCCTACATCCATCTATCATCAAATTGCGCGAAGAAGTTTTGGCGGGTGATCCTAATAAAGTTTACGATGTTGACCTTACCTACATTACCTCCCGTGGTAAATGGTATCATCACAGTTGGAAAGGGGAAGAACAGAAATCGGGTGGGATAGCAACCAATATTGGGATTCACTTTTTTGACATGTTGTTGTGGATATTTGGGGCTATAAAAGAGTCGAAATTGGAGAAGTATGAGCTTGACCATGCATCCGGGTTTATAAAATTGGATAAAGCAAATGTGCATTGGTCATTAAGTATTAATGAAGAACATTTACCGGAATCTATAAAAGCCCAGGGCAAACGAACCTTCCGTTCTTTGCAAATGAATGGTCGTGAAATCGAGTTTAGCGATGGGTTTACGGATTTACATACAATCAGTTATCAGGAGATATTAAAGGGTAATGGTTTTGGATTACAAGAAGCCAGACCTTCTATTGAATTGGCGCATCAAATCAGGGTTTCTTAGTAAAGTCACATCCAGTCTCTTTTTGTACCTTTGCCCGCAAATTTAAATTAGCATGAAGGGAATTATCTTGGCAGGAGGCTCAGGCACCCGGTTGTATCCGCTTACAAAATCTGTTTCAAAACAGATTTTGCCTATTTACGACAAGCCCATGATCTATTATCCCTTATCTGTATTGATGCTCGCTGATATTCGGGAGATTCTAATTATTTCTACGCCTCAGGACTTGCCTCTGTTTCAGAATTTATTGGGCGATGGCTCACAATTAGGGATTAAACTGGAGTATCGCGAACAACCTTCACCCGATGGCCTTGCACAAGCATTTTTAATTGGAGAGACTTTTCTTAATGGAGATTCAGCCTGCCTCGTGCTGGGAGACAATATTTTCTACGGATATGGTTTTTCAGGTTTGTTGGAAGAGGCTGGAAAGATTCAGAACGGTGCTACTGTATTTGGCTATTATGTAAACGATCCGGAGCGTTATGGTGTGGTTGAGTTTGATGAAAACGACCAGGTTATTTCTATTGAGGAGAAACCAAAAATGCCGAAATCAAATTATGCGATTACAGGTTTGTATTTTTATGACAATACGGTAGTAGAAAAAGCGAAGCAGGTAAAACCCTCGCCTCGGGGTGAACTTGAAATAACGGATCTGAATAGAATTTACCTCGAAGAGAAATCCCTTACCGTGAAATTGTTGGGAAGAGGCATGGCATGGTTAGATACAGGAACACATCAATCGATGTTGCAAGCTTCAAATTTTGTTGAGTCCATCGAAGAACGTCAGGGGTTAAAAGTAGCTTGCCTTGAAGAGATAGCGTTCCGCAAAGGATATATAATCAAGGATCAACTTGCTGAATTGGCAAAGCCACTATTGAAAAACCAGTATGGTCAGTACTTGATGAAGATAATGAATGAAAGAATTAAAAAGAGGTCAGGCGAATGAAAGTAATCCCTACTGAATTTGACGGTCTCTTTATTCTGGAACCGAATGTAATTGGTGATGAGAGAGGGTACTTTATGGAATCCTATAGCAGCAAGACGCTTTTGGAAAATGGAATTGAGATCAATTTTGTCCAGGATAATCAATCACGATCGAAAAAGGGAGTATTGAGAGGCCTTCATTTTCAAAATGCTCCTTATGCCCAAACAAAACTAGTTCGGGTTTTATCAGGTTCAATAATCGATATCGTAGTTGACTTAAGAAAGGGTAAGTCAACGTATGGTAAACACCTTCCGTTGGAACTTTCTGCCGATAACAAAAGACAATTATTGGTTCCAAAAGGATTTGCGCATGGATTTTTTGTTCTCAGTGATTATGCAGATGTTTTTTATAAGACTGATGAATTTTATAACAAAGAAGCCGATGGGGGTATTAGTTTTAATGATCCTTCATTAGGTCTATCGGATATTTTTCGGGGCGAAAATTTGATACTCTCGGAAAAAGACAAGAATCTTCCTTTGCTGACTGAAGCCAATTTTAATTTCTAAGAAACCATAGATGAAAACAATACTTGTTACCGGGGGCGCTGGATTTATTGGATCGAACTTCATTCCCTATTTTTTAACTAATCATGCGGATTACAAGATTGTAAATCTGGATGCGCTTACCTATGCGGGTAACTTGGCAAACCTGAAAGAGGTTGAGGATAATCCAAACTATATGTTTGTGAAAGGAGACATTTGTGATCGCCCTTTAGTTGAATCCTTGTTTACTAAATATAATTATAATGGTGTGATTCACTTTGCGGCTGAATCCCATGTCGACAATTCGATATGGGGCCCTGAGGCGTTTATTAAGACCAATATTAATGGAACCTTTACCTTACTGGATGTAGCACGTAAAAGTTGGATGAATGCGCCTTTTGAATTTAAATCTGGATGCCATGGAAATAGATTTTTGCATGTCTCCACGGATGAAGTTTATGGCACCCTAGGCAAGGAAGGTCTCTTTAAAGAGACTACGCCCTATGCGCCAAATAGTCCTTACTCTGCTTCCAAGGCAAGCAGTGATTTATTGGTGCGAAGTTATTTTCATACCTATGGTTTAAATGTGGTGACTACAAACTGTTCCAATAATTATGGCCCAAAGCAACACAATGAGAAATTAATTCCAACGATTATCCGTAAAGCATTGTCTAACCAACCGATTCCTATTTATGGGGACGGGCTCAACGTGCGAGACTGGTTGTATGTGGTAGATCATGCAAAGGGTATCGAACTTGCTTTCCAAAAAGGCAAAGCGGGGGAGACCTACAATATCGGGGGCAGAAACGAACGGACCAATATGCAGATTGTAAATGCTATTTGCGGGATTTTGGATAGTACAAATCCTCGAGGCGATGGTAAATCATTTGCGGATCAAATTACCTTTGTGAAAGACAGGGCGGGTCATGACAGACGGTATGCCATTGATGCTTCCAAAATTGAAAATGAATTGGGCTGGAGGGCTGAAGAGAATTTTGAGAGCGGGATATTGAAGACAGTTGTTTGGTATTTAAAATCAATAGTTAAATAAATAGTTAAATAAATAGTTTTAGTATGGATTTAAAGGATAGTAAGGTTTTGGTTATCGGTGGAGCCGGTTTTATAGGAGGTTTTGTTGTTCAGGAACTTTTAAAGCATCCCGTAAAACAGGTAATTATTTATGACAACTTTGCCCGAGGCAAAATGGAGAACATTAAGGACGTGGTCACGGATCCTCGTTGCTCTATATTTCCCTTTGGTGGCGATGTTAAAGATATTGATATTTTGGACAAGGCGGTTGAAGGGATGGATTATGTTTTCCACTTGGCAGCTATGTGGTTGTTGCATTGTAAGGATTTTCCAAGAACTGCATTTGAAGTTAATATTGCAGGCACCTTTAATGTATTGGAAGCTTGTGTTAAGCATAAAGTTAAAAAGTTGGTGTATTCATCCTCTGCTTCTGTTTATGGAGATGCAGTTCAGGTCCCCATGACTGAAGATCATCCTTTCAATAATAAGAACTTTTATGGAGCTACGAAAATAGCGGGCGAAGCGATGTGCACAGCTTTTAATGATCGTTACGGGTTGAAGGTGGTTGGACTGAGATACATGAACGTTTATGGGCCTGGGCAGGATCAACATGCTGTTTATACGGGCGTTGTTCCTATTATGCTAAATAAAATTGCTGCTAATGAAACTCCCGTAATTAATGGAGATGGTTCTCAAGCCTATGACTTTATCTATGTGGAGGACGTGGCAAGAGCCAATATAGATGCACTGACCAGTAAAATTGAATGTGGATTTTATAATGTTGGTACAGAAGTTCAGACTACTGTTAAGGACTTATGCGAGACTATACTTCGATTAAAAAAATCTTCGTTAAAGGTGAAGTACGAGCCATATGCAGCCGATGATGCGCGGCAGTTTGTGAAAAACCGGATTGGTTCTGCAAAGAAAGCAACTGATGATTTAAATTTTAAGCATGAGTATAGCTTGGAGAAGGGGCTTCAAAGATTAATTGATTGGAGAATCGCAAGTGGAGTCGATAAAAACTAAATTAAGATCAACCAGATGAGCAAAAGAAGTATTCCTATTTCCCTACCGGTAACCGGAGAAGAGGAGTGGTTAGCAACCAAAGAGCCTTTGATGACAGGGTGGCTCACATCCGGACCAAAGGTTAGAGAGTTTGAGCAGAACTTTGCGGAAAGACATAGGGTGAAACACGCGATGGCCGTTACAAGTGCGACCACTGCCCTACACCTGGCGGTGGTGGCACTCGATATAAAGCCTGGTGATGAAGTTATTGTACCGGCTTTTACCTGGGTTTCAACAGCTAATATTGTTTTATACCAGGGGGCTAAAGTAGTTTTTGTGGACATCAACCCAAGAACGTTTAATATAGACCCGGAAGATCTCAAAAAGAGAATTACGAGTAAGACAAAAGCAATCATTCCAGTTCACTTGTTTGGCCTTTGTGCCGACATGGATGCTATTAAGAAAATTTCGGGAAATATTCCCTTGATTGAAGATGGTGCTTGTGCTTCTGGTAGCGGTTATAAAGGTGTTCCGGCTGGTGGGTTGGGCACACTTGGTTGTTTCTCTTTTCACCCAAGAAAATCGATCACAACGGGTGAGGGTGGAATGGTTACTACTAATGATGATAAACTTGCAGAAGTTATTAAGTCTCTGCGCAATCATGGGGCTTCAATTTCTGAAGAAGAACGCCATCATGGCCCTAAGCCATACATTTTGCCAAACTTTAATCTGATGGGCTACAACTATCGCATGACAGATCTACAAGGATCCGTAGGTGTGGTGCAGCTTAGGAAGTTAGATACATTCATTAAAGAGCGTAATATCTGGGCAACTTATTACAAAAATGAATTGAAAGATATTTCATGGTTACGGTTACCGAATTTTGGATCTGATTACCAGCATGGCTGGCAATCATTTGTTACGATGGTAGATGAAAGTAAAGCACCGTTGAACCGGAACGGCATTATGGAGAAACTTCAACAAGCTGGTATTTCTACTCGACCAGGAACACATGCTGTGCATATGCTTGATTATTACAAGAATAAGTTTGATTTGAAATCGGATGACTTTCCTGGTGCAAGGGATGCCAATAACTTCTCAATGGCCATACCATTACACAATCGAATGACTGAAGAAGATTACCAGTATGTCGTTCAGGTAATTAAGAGCCTTTAATCAATGTGCGGAATTTCAGGGATATTCAATCTGTCTGGAGAGCCGGTCGCTCATCAGGAAATAAGAGCGATGAACAATAGTCTTGCTCATCGGGGTCCAGATGGAGAGGGATATTTTATAGAAGGTTCAATAGCTTTTGGCCACAGGCGGTTAGCTATTCTTGATACGAGTGCTAGAGCAAATCAGCCGATGACCTCTCGGGACGGTAACTGGACGATTGTTTTTAACGGATGCATTTACAACTACCTTGATCTTAAGCAAGAGCTTCGGTCACGAGGACATGAGTTTTTAACAACAACAGATACAGAAGTCATTACGGAAGGCCTTTCTGCTTATGGGGTTGAAGTTATCAAAAGATTCAATGGCATGTTTGCGATTGCCGCCTGGAATAGGAAAACACAAGTGCTTCATTTGTTTAGAGACCGGTTTGGTATTAAACCACTCTATTATTGGTTTGATGGGAGGACCCTTTTGTTCGGATCAGAGATAAAATCATTCATGAAATTCCCTAGGTTTTCTGTTGAGTTAGATGCCGGTGCTTTGAATGAATACTTTACATTTCAGAATTTGTTTACGTTTCGAACTCTTTTCAAGGGAGTTACCATGTTGCCTCCAGCTAATTCAGTAGCAATTACGTCTAATAGTAAAGACATCAAGCACCAAAGCTGGTGGGACTATGATTTTAGTCTTCCCGATAACACAATGACCTTTGAGGATTCTGTACAAGAAACAGAGAGGCTCTTTCGTCAGGCTGTGGTCAGACAAATGGTGGCAGATGTTCCCGTTGGGTCTTACCTTTCGGGGGGCATGGATTCAGGCTCCATCACTGCAGTAGCATCTAAACACGTTCCACGACTCACTACGTTCACCTGCGGCTTTGATATGAGTGAAATTACGGGAGTGGAAGTGAACTACGATGAAAGAAGGGACGCAGAGTTGATGGCGAATCATTTTAAAACCGAGCACTATGAACAAATCATCAATGCTGGGGATTTACGATGGTCGTTGCCACGTGTAGTTTGGCATTTAGAGGACCTTCGGGTTGGGATGAGTTATCCAAACTATTACATTTCGCGGTTAGCATCGAAATTTGTAAAAGTGTGTTTGCAAGGCACCGGTGGTGACGAGCTTTTTGGTGGATATCCCTGGCGTTATTATCGCGTATTCAAGTCATTAGACAAAAAAGATTTTTTAAATCAATACTATGCTTTTTGGCAGCGGTTAGTGCCAGACGGAGATCGAGCAAAACTGTTTACGCCTTACATTAATTCAAAAATAGATTTGAATGAACCTCGTCAGGTTTTCGAACGAGTATTTGAGTTCAATTCTAAGTTGCGCTATTCTTCTCCTGAGGAGCACATACAAAATAGTTTGTATTTTGAGATCAAAACATTCTTATCAGGCTTGTTATTGGTGGGCGATAAGCTTTCCATGGCCAATGGTTTGGAGGAACGATTCCCGTTTTTAGACAATGATTTAGTCGATTTTGCTCAGACAATACCAGTCCGCCATAAACTTGGTCAATGGGAAAGCATGAAACGCCTTGATGAAAATGAGGAGAAGAAGAAAGCAAGAGTTTATCAGGAATTTGACGATGGGAAAAATGTTTTACGAAAGGCAATGAAAGGCTTTATTCCAGAGGCAATTGTAAATCGCAAAAAGCAGGGGTTTTCAGCACCTGACGAAAGTTGGTATCGTGGCGAGAATGCAAATTATGTAAAGGAGCTACTCTTAAATAAGAAGACGATATCTTCTGAGTTTATCAATCAGGACTACATTGAAAAAATAGTTCGGGAGCACGTTGATCAGCATATCAATCACCGCTTGCTAATTTGGAGTTTCATGAACTTCGAATGGTGGTGTAGGTTATTTTTGAATAATGAAAAATTTTGAAATGCATAAAGAGGAAATTTTAAAACAGATAATACTAAAACCGTTTTTATTAAAAAGCAGTAACTTCATCCAGGTCGCTGAAGGTAAGGGTATTAAAACTAATCAGCAACAAACAAAGGATATCTTTAGTGACAAGTGGAAAGAGGTTGAACAATTAAAGGAGGTAAATAAGCTTTATGAGTTTCAGTTCGAATGGTTTTTGAAGTTATATGGTTTTGCCTCAGAAGATGATCTAGCCAAATATTTAAGAAATAAAAGAATTATTATCGACACAGGTTGTGGCCTCGGCTACAAGGCGGCATGGTTTGCACGATTAGCACCTGAATCCTTGGTAATTGGAATAGACATTTCAGAAGCAGTTTATCTTGCGGCAAAAAATTTTACTGGTTATGATAACCTGTTTTTTATTCAAGGAGATATAGCAAGTACTCCATTTAAATCTAACTCAATAGATTTTGTTGTATGTGATCAGGTAATAATGCATACGGAAGTGCCAGAAGAAACATTTGCTCATTTAGCGGAGATAACTTCAAATAATGGAGAGTTTGCTTGTTATGTTTATCGAAAAAAGGCTTTACCAAGGGAGCTGGTAGACGATTACTTTAGAACCCAGACACATTCCATACCAGATGAAAAAATGTGGGAGTTTTCCTCACAATTGACCGAATTGGGCAAGAATCTTTCCGATTTAAAAGTTTCATTTTATTGTCCAGATATACCTGTATTAGGGATTAAAGGAGGCAATTATGATCTGCAAAGATTTATATATTGGAATTTTCTAAAGTGCTTTTGGAATAAAGATTGGGGATTTGAATTAAGTAAATCAACGAATTATGATTGGTATGCCCCCAGTAATGCCAAGCGCTTTAGTAAGGAGGAATTCAAGAAGATGATTAATGACTGTAAACTAAGTACCTGTTTTTTTCATGAAGAGGAGGCGTGCTATTCTGGAAGATTTTTAAAACTGGCAATTAATGATTAGTTAAATTATTGATCTTTTAGAAGTTACCCTTTCAGAGGTAAGTTTCATGTTAATTTCAAAGGTTGTATGAAAGAAAAGGAAATACTCGATCAACTAACACCCATTAATCAAAACTTGTTTAAGCAACTGATTGATTTGAGAAATCAGCTCACTACCATTTTCAGGAAAAAATTCAATAGAACCCTACCCTTCAACGAATTATTATCAAATAGATGGGAAAAGGCAAAGGGTCTATCATTTGGTGAGGGTACTTCAGTTTATGATGACGTACTTGTATTTGGTGATGTCGCCATTGGTAAAAATACATGGGTAGGGCCAACAGTTATTTTAGACGGCAGTGGGGGACTTAAAATTGGTAGCAACTGTAGTATTTCTGCGGGAGTTCAAATTTATAGTCACAACACAGTACTATGGGCTGTTTCCGGAGGAATAGAACCTTATAGCTTTGAAGGAACTACTATAGGAAGTAACTGTTTTATTGGACCGCAATCTGTAATAGAAAATGGCGTTGTTATTGGTGATCATTGTATAGTCGGGGCAAAGAGTTTTGTCAATAGGCCTGTGCCAGATTTTTCTATAGTGGCAGGTACCCCAGCTAAAGTTATTGGTAAAGTCTTTCTTACCGATGAAGGCAAAGTGGAACTAAAGTATTCAAAGACATCGTAACCGTTAAATGAATGTTCGGAGAATATTATGAAGGTTTTTTTATACGGCAATACCCTTAATAATTCTTATAACCTCACCATTTTTCTGAGGGCAAAGGGTATTGATGCCGAAATGTTCCTTGATGACTCATCAAGTCTTCAGCAAGATTTTCCATGGTGGGAGGACCCTAATTTATCTGCTGATCATCTTCCTTCTTGGATACATTATTATAGGGTAAAACCGAATTTATTGTTTCCTCAAGCCGATTTGAAGAGACTGATTGCGGATTTTTCTAAATGTGACGTTGCTTTGGTGTGTGGTTGGGGACCTATAATAGCGCGTAAAGCAAAGGTTCCTTATTTGTTTCATAGTTTTGGTTCAGATCTTAATATTACTTGCTTTACAGATGGCATTCTGGAAGCTATTATGAATATCCTTTTTTTTCAAAAGCCCAAGGGAATACGAACCCATTTGTTACTAAGTCATTTGCAGAAATTTGCAATTAAAAGTGCTGATAAAATTGGTATTTACATGGGATACCAAATTAATCCATATGTGAAGCCTTTAGGCGTATTGAATAAAACCAGGAAGTTGAGACTTGCTTGGGATATTGATAAATATAACGTTCCTGAAAATCATCAATTGAAGGAAAAGTATAAAGATTACGAGGTAGTCTACTTTATGATAGCTCGTCATACTTGGAAATCAGTCTGGTTTGATTTAAAGGGGAATGATAAATTTATTAGAGCTTTTGCACGATTTGTAAAAGAGCGAAATTTAAATGTAAAATTGGTTTCCATTGAGAAGGGTTATGATTTAGAAGAAAGTAAGAAATTGATTTCTAGCTTAGGCATTGAATCTAAAGTTGAATGGGTTAAAGAGATGAATAAGGATGGGGTTCGAGCATTTAACTCTATGTCTAATGTTGTTGTGGTTGATCAATTTTGGCATGATCAATGGTATAAACGTTATCCTTCTGATAAAGCAAAGCCCAAGATCGGTTTTGGTTCTGGTAGCATTGAAGCGTTGTCCGCAGGCCGCCCCCTTATTACTGTATTTTTCGATGAGGACTTTTATGATGGGAATCATCCACCTATTCTTTCAGCATTTACGGAAGATGAGATTTATCAACGTTTGAACGAATCTATTGAGATGGGCGCAGAAGGAAGAAAAAAATTGGGTGCAAAAGGTTACGAGTTTGTCAAAAAATATCATGGATGGGAAAACGCAGTTGAACTTCATATTAATTTGTTAGGTGAGATTTTAGAGGAACGTAATGGTAAAATGAGGGAATGATAAAGGAACGCCTTAAATTTCTTATAAAAGATACTGCGCTATATGGAGTTGCAAATGCAATTTCAAAATTCATTATTTTTCTTACCCTGCCAATAATAGTCAATGTTATTAGCCCTATCGATTTTGGCGTTTGGAATCTACTTACAATTGTAGGCGTTATTATTTCTGCTATTGTTATTTTTGGAATGGACTCAGCAGTTATCCGCTATTACTATGATGATTCTGGATTTGAATATCATCGCAAAGTTTTTAGTCATGGTCTTGTGGTTCAAATCTGTATTATTTTAATTTTTTTGTCCATTGCTTTTGTAAGTTCCGATTTTTTTTTGAAGACAATCAAACTCAATGAACAAAGTATATTTTCATTACAATTGATTTTTGTTTGGATACCCGCCAATGTATTGACCCAATATAGCCAAAATTGGTTTAAATGGACTTTTCAACGAGTAAAATTTTTAATCATGTCTATCGGGTTAGCGGTTTTGAATCTTCTGTTTTTAATTCTCTGTACGCATTACTACTATTTAGATTTGGAAATGATATTGCTCGCTAATGCAATTTCATATTGGTTGTTTGTGGTAATAGGATTGTTCTGGTGCAGAAAGTACATCCAGTTCAGGATTGACAAAGTCTTACTAAACAAATTGTTAATTTTTGGTTTCCCGATGATGTTGGTGATGCTGGTTGGTAATTTAACATCTTCACTGGATCGGTTGTTCCTGGCCCGATTTCTAACAGGAGAACAACTAGGCATTTTTTCCTTCAGTCAGAAATTAGGCGTCATCATGACCGTAGTAGTAATGGCATTTCAAACCGCATTCGGACCCTTTTCCTTTTCTATCTGGGAAAAGCCGGATGCAAAGGATATTTTTGCTAAATTTCAAACTTACTATATCATGGCTACGGGTGTAATTGCTATTGGTATTTGTGCCTTTATTAAACCGTTGATTATGATTTTGGGAAATGAATTGTATCTGAAATCATCTCAATATCTTTTTCTTTTTGCGGAAGCAATTATTATTTATGGACTATACTCATTTGCCTCATTAGGAATTTCATATTCTAAAAAAATGACTCAGAATTTGATTGCATTATGTGTTGGATTATTAGTAAATTTTGTATGTAATTACCTTCTTGTTCCTGTTATTTTTGAATACGGAGCACTGATCGGTTTTTTGCTGGGCAATGTTACCTTGGTAATCACGGCTTACCTGTTTTCACGCAAATCGTATCCTGTAAAATATTTCTACTTAAAAGATGCGATACACCTCATCTTTCTATTTGGAGTACTCGCGATTACAAACATCTCCATGCTCGACAGCATTTATTGGGATGCATTTCTGAAATTATCTGTGCTTCTGCCATTTTACTTTCTTTTAAGTTACTGGATGTTAGATAAAGCGAGTAAGGAGTTTATTATAAGCAGAATAGGAAATGTAGTCTGACACCCTTTTTACCTTAATGTATTCGCCTTAACTTTGCACGATTTATGAATCCTAATTACCTCTCTCTACTTCGCTGTCCAAAATCAAACCATTCCTTGGTGCTAAAAGATGAGGTTGTCGTTAATGGCCGGATAAAAGAAGGCTCATTGGTTGATCCACTTTCAGGTACCCGCTACCCTATTGTTAATTTTATCCCAAGATTTGTTCCGTTGGAAAATTATGCTTCGGGTTTTGGCTTTCAATGGAATAAACATTTCAGAACGCAGTACGATGATACTTCCAGTTATAATACCTCCAAGTATCGATTTGAAAAGGAAACCAAATGGAGCAATAATCTAACCGGGCAATTCGTGTTAGAGGCAGGAAGTGGTTCGGGTCGTTTTACAACCGAAGCTTTAAAAACTGGGGCTATTGTAGTAAGCTTTGATTATTCAAATGCTGTTGAAGCAAATTACAAGTCAAATGGTTATCATGAAAATCTTGTACTTGTTCAGGCAAGTATTTTTGAAATTCCGTTTGAGAAAGCCAGGTTTGATAAAGCTTTTTGTTTCGGAGTACTGCAACATACACCGGATCCTGAAGGCGCATTTTTGAATTTGCCTCGATACCTCAAAGCAGGTGGTAAATTAGCCAGTGATGTATATGTAAAAAATCTGACCAAATGGGTTCTCCAACCTAAATATTGGGTACGACCTTTCACAAAGGGAAAAGACCCGGAGAAGTTATATTCAAGAATTGTAAAGTATGTCGATATCATGTGGCCTTTGGCGAGATTAATCAGAAAAATTCCGAAGATTGGTCCTTCGATAAACTGGAAACTGATTCTGCCCGACTACTCCAGAGAACTGCCGAATGCGAGCGATGTTACATTGAAAGAGTGGACCTATTTGGATGCTATGGATATGCTTTCACCCATGTATGACTTACCGCAAACATTACAGACTTTTAGAGAATGGCACCAAAAGGCAGGGTTGGTTGATATTGATGTCCACTACGGTTTTAATGGCATTGAAGGAAGAGGCACTAAAGTTTAATACCAATGTGTGGGATAACGGGTATTTATCATTTCGATGTTGGCAGGACAGTAGACGGTTCAATATTATTGAAAATGACCAACCAGCTTGTTCACCGGGGTCCTGATGGGTCGGGGTATTACATTCATCGAAACATAGGGTTAGGCCATCGAAGACTTGCCATTATCGATCTTCATTCTGGAGATCAGCCTCAGTTTAATGATGATAAGTCGATTGCGATTGTATTTAACGGAGAAATATACAATTATATTGAGATTAAGGAAGAATTGAAGGGAAAAGGTTATCACTTTCGGACCAATTCTGATACAGAAGTAATTATCAGGGCTTACGAGCACTGGGGCGTGAAGTGTCAGGATAAATTTAATGGAATGTGGGCCTTTGCTATCTGGGATAGTAAGCAACAACAGCTTTTTATTTCCCGCGACCGATTGGGGGAAAAACCACTCTATTATGCAATTGTAGATAATTCAGTTGTTTTTGCATCAGAAATAAAGTCTTTGATTGAATATGGAATAGAGCCTGAGCCAAATTATGAGTTGACGGAACTATACTTGATGTTGGGATATATACCAGCTCCCTATTCTTACTATAAGAGTATTTTCAAATTAAGACAGGGGCACTACTTGATAGGGAAGGAAACCCTTAAAGAGTTTAAGTATTGGGATACACAAATTCCATTGGTATCAGAGATGATTTCCGATCGTGCTTATGTTTATAAGCAGTTTGAAGAATTGTTCTATGATGCTGTTAAAATCAGAATGAGAAGTGATGTTCCCTATGGCGCTTTCTTAAGTGGGGGGCTTGACTCTGCCAGCGTGGTAGCAGCAATGGCCTCGATTAGTAAAATGCCAATAAGAACTTTTACAATCGGTTTCGAAGACCGTCAATTTGATGAGCGAAAATTAGCACTTGATGTGGCCAATAAATTCAACACGGATCATTCAGAGTTTATCGTTCAGCCAGACAACTTTGAAGAATCTCTCGAACGGATTCTCCATCACTATGACGAACCATTCGGTGATTCTTCGGCCATACCTACCGGGTATGTTTCCTCTATAGCTTCTAAAAAGGTAAAAATGGTGCTTACTGGTGATGGAGGAGATGAAGTTTTATCGGGATATAACTCCTATCAAATAGAAAAATTTGTTGGTCGTTATCGTCACTTACCCACATTTGTAAAGCAGGTGCTACCAAAGTTTGCGTTGCCTTTTAAAAGATTAGCAAGTGGAGACTGGCAATATCGAATTAATCGGTTGGAGCGTATCCTTGAGTATTCCCAAATGTCCTTCGAATCTAGATTAATAATAAAATCATCATGGTACATGCCTGTTCAAATAGAACGAATGACACACGGGTTGGGCCACCAAATTAAAATTTCTGATTTTGTCAGCGATTTGTATCGCACATTTCCTCTTTCCGATCCATTTTATAAATTAATGCATTTTCACTATCAGGTCCAGTTACCAGATGATTTTATGGTTAAGGTAGATAGAATGAGCATGGCAAGTTCAATTGAAACGCGGGTTCCCTTTCTTGACCATAGACTTGTTGAACTTATGGTGCGGGTTTCAAAAAACATAAAGATGGAAGGTTATGAGCGTAAGAGTGTTCTTAGAAAAACAATTGGTAGAAAACTACCATCCTCAGTTTTAAAGGGAGCTAAAAAGGGCTTTTCTGTTCCTGTTAGGGAATGGTTTAAGGATAGTGGTTTCCATAACAGGTTAAGGTTACTTTATGAGGAGGACTTTGGTTTAGATCAAAGTATTATTAAGAAAATCGTTAATAGTCATAAAAGTGGTGAGGCTGACTTTGGGTACTTTATTTGGATATTGTTTGTGCTGAAGGGGTGGAACAAAACGTTAACATAATTTCTTATGTTTAAAAGGAATCAAATAAACATAATCATTATCATTTTTATGTTTTTGACCTTTACGTTTTCTGCGAGATTAATGTCATTCGCTGACGTTAAGATATCGGGGTTTGAATACTTCGCATGGATTTTTTTTTCGATCGTTCTATTGATGGTGAATTTCAATTCAGGTTTTTTCAAACTTCGAATTAGCTCATCATATCTTCTCCTCTTGGCGTTTCTTATTTTGTTCTGTTTAGTTAATTACTTTTTTGTTAACGTCTCTATTAGTAGTTATGCGCAGGGAATGTTTTTTTCATTTCTATTTGCATTCAATTTTATTTTGTTTTACAATTTAGGGTTAAGTAAATCAGATTTTTTTCTACTTTCAGATGTGATTATTTTTATCATCACACTGATCGCTATACTTTCTTATTTTGAAAGAATTTTTTTTTCGGGTGAGTATCAATCTTATTTCCTTCGGGGGGTCATTACACTTGTAAAAGATCCTGCTTTTGCGGCAGCACTATTTAATATTAATATTATTCTAAGCTTATCAATTTATCTGGTAAACAAGCAGCGGAAGTATCTCTACATTGTGATATTTTCAATTATCACTATTTCTCTTTTGCTCTTTCTAAAAGCATTGATTGCGGCAATCATTATTTGCCTTGTATTTATCACGATTTATTATAATTCTCAAGTTACAAAGTTATTCTTATACGTGCTTGCAGTATTCTTTTTTTTAATGTTGATGATTACGGGTAAGCCTTTGGTTGAAGAAATCAAATACAAGGCTGAACTTTATTTTGGACAAGGCAGTGAGAGAACCCCTCGAAACGCTCTTTACATTGCGGGCTTCAAAATGGCAAGAGATCATTTTCCCTTTGGATCAGGACAGGGAACTTTTGGAAGTTATCCGGTTGGAAAGGAGTATAGCAAAGTTTATTACGACTATAATTTAGACAAGGTTCATGGTCTTGGCCCGGAAGATGCGCAAGGCAAAACAGACAGCAATTTTATTTTTGATACGTATTGGTCTTCAATTTTGGGTGAAATGGGTTTTATAGGGGGGTTTACTTATCTTTTTTTATGGATATTACCAGCAAATAAATCGAGGCGCTTCCTAAAATCCCATGACTTGGAGACTAGGGCAATTGCTTTTTTTGTTTTTATGACAATTGTAAGTGTCTTCATAGAGAGTATTGCCTCACCAATTCCAGGTCAACTACAGTTTATTGTTATTTATTCAGGGCTAGGTGCAATTGGTTATAGAATCCTAAAAACACAACCGTCCTAGTTAATGCGGTGTAAAAAATGAAAATACTGCTTATCAATATAAGATATGTTTACATGGGTGGGCCTGAGCGGTATATGTTCAACCTAAAACATATCCTCGAAGAGAAAGGACACACCGTAATTCCATTTTCAATCCATTATCCGAAAAATCAACATTCAGAATATGAGGAGTTTTTTGCTCCTCCCATTGCTGACGAGGAATCAATCCTATATAAAGATCAGAAATGGAATTTAAAAAGTTTTATTAAAACAATAGAACGGAATTTTTATTCTCAAGAAGTAGAGGATAAACTAACTGCTTTGATTGATCACGTAAAGCCTGATTTCGCAATCGTGTTGCAATATTTACGAAAGCTATCACCCTCTGTTTTAGTGGCATTAAGTAATAAGAGAATTTCATTTATAGTTCGACTATCTGATTATGGGTTGATTTGCCCTAGTCATAACTTGTTTAGAGATGATAGTATTTGTGAGTTGTGTACTACGGGGAATCTTATAAACAGTATTCGTTATAAATGTGTGCATAATTCTTTTGGGGCATCAACGGTAAACTATTTGGCAACTAAGTACCATCACTCAAAGAAGTACTTTGACCTTATCAACCATTTTGTATCTCCTTCTAAAGCACTTATCCAAAAATTTGTTGAATCCGGATGGTCAAAGGAGCGATTTAGTCATCTTCCTACCTTTGCAAATCTTCCTGTAAGAATAACCCATTCAGAAAAGGAACCGAAGATTGTTTACGCTGGAAGGTTGGAATATGTTAAAGGAGTTCATCTCCTCCTTGAGTCTATCCAGCTTTTAAAGGAACGTAGCAAGCTCAACTTTACGCTAAAAATTGCAGGGAGTGGAAGTGCCTACTATGTCGAATCGTTAAAGTCCTATTGTGTGACTAAAAATTTAAGAGAAGTTGAGTTTTTAGGTGAGTTAGAAAAAGATGCTTTATTTGATCTATATGAGTCTTCGGTCGCGTCTATCGTTCCCTCGTTGTGGTACGATAATTTACCAAATTCAGCACTTGAAAGCCTTTCGTTAGGAACTCCTGTAATCGCACCAAATCATGGTTGTTTTCCTGAGTTCGTTTTTGACGGTGAAAATGGATTTTTATTTAAACCATGCGATGCAACCGATCTGGCGGAAAAAATTTATTCGATTTTTAGTAGTAATACCGATATTACCAGAATGAAGGAAAATGCAATCTCATCTATTAAATCTAATTTTTCTGCTGAACTACACTATAAACGATTAATGGATATTATTGAAAAAGTAAAGAGCAATTCTAAATCTGCTTAGATGAAAATCGGGATTATAGGTACAAGGGGTATACCCAATCATTATGGCGGATTTGAACAATTTGCAGAATATCTCTCGTATTACTTAGCTCACCAGGGTCATGAGGTTGAGGTCTATAACTCTCACAATCATCCGTATAAAAGCAAAGTGTGGAATAAAGTAAGACTTGTTCATCAGTTTGATCCTGAATATTTATTAGGCACAGCTGGTCAATTTATCTACGATTTGAATTGCATCTGGCATACCAGGAAGGCAGGCTATGACATTATTCTGCAACTAGGATATACCAGCAGTTCTATCTGGAGTTTTCTATTTCCGAAAAGCTCCGTGGTTATTACCAATATGGATGGATTGGAATGGCAAAGAGCTAAGTACGGAAGATTCATTAAAAGATTTTTAAGGCTTGCTGAAAGACTAGGTGTAAATGGAAGTGATGTATTAGTAGCGGATTCAATTGGTATACAACAATATCTAAAAGAAAAGTATAATGTCCACTCTCATTTTATTCCCTATGGTGCTAATCTGTTTACTGATCCTGATGAGTCCATTATAGACAAATTTCAAGTCAGTAGTTTTCAATATAACCTTCTGATTGCAAGAATGGAGCCTGAGAATAATATTGAGGTTATTTTAGATGGAGTGGTTGAATCCGGTGTGAAAAATCCTTTTCTGGTAATTGGTAGTACTGGTAACAGATTTGGTACTAAACTAGTATTAAAGTATAAAGAATATTCCTTTATCCGATTCATGGGTCCACTTTACGATATCATCCAATTGAATAACCTTAGATATTTTTCTAATATTTATTTCCATGGTCATAGTGTGGGGGGTACAAACCCCTCTCTATTGGAAGCTATGGCTTCCAATTCCTTAATTTGCGCAAACGAAAACGTATTTAATTTGGCAATTCTGGAAAAGGATGCATATTATTTTAAAACAGCGATTGATGTCGCGAGAGTATTAAAATCTGTTCAAAAGGATGGTAATGAAATGAAAAAAATGTTTAATAATATAGATAAGATTAATAGCACGTATAATTGGTCAAAGGTAAACTCCCAATATCAGGAATTATTTTTATCATCAATAAGAAAATAGACTATAACAATTGATTTATAGGATTAAACAATATCAATCACATTACTTTTACATTTCGATATGCATGGTGATTGCATTTTTGCCATTTAGTCGTGGAATTTCAAATTTATTCATTATTGTGGCAACTGCGATTTGGCTACTAGAGGGTGAATTTAATGCCAAACTTAAAACTGCGATAAAGGAGCCTCTCTTGTTATCCTTTTTTCTTTTTTATCTCCTTTTTTTATTCGGAATGATTTACACCTCTAATGTTCAGGTGGGATTGTTTAACCTGGAAAAAAAACTTTCGCTCCTGATTCTTCCATTAATTATAGGTACCTCTAAAAATTATGGATGGAAAGAAAGAAATATAGTCTTATGGGTGTTTACTGCAACGATAGTATTGGCTACCATTATTTGTTTTTTGGGGGCCTTTTATCGTTATTATATTTCGGGAGATTCATTAGTATTTCTTCATGAGGAGTATGCGTCTACGATTGATTTTCATCCACCGTATTTCGCGATGTTTTTAATGCTTGCATTTATGTTGCTATTAGACAATTTTATCGACCCTGAAATAGCCAGCCTTAAAATAGCTAATAAATCAATAACATTGTTGTTAATGACCTATATAGCTTTTGTTATTTTGATTCTATCGGCCCGCACAGTAGCTATCTTCCTTTTGCTTTTGATTATTTTTCTTGCTGTTTATCATTTTTATAAAAAGAAGAGATATTGGCAAAGCATTGTTACCATCATTTTGATTCTTGCGTCATCGTACATTCTAATAGATCAGTCACCCTATTTAAAAGATAGAATAATACGTCCTATAACTTCTGATATTAAAGTTATTGATGGTGGCGGTGAGACAGGTCTTTCTATTCGAATAGTGAAGTGGCGTTGTAGCCTAAGGGGCATCGGTGAAAACCCGATTGTGGGGACAGGAACAGGAGATGCTATTGATTATCTTGTAAAATGTTATGAAGATTTGAACTTTTGGGGTATGCATCCGCAGTATCGATTTAATGCTCACAACCAATTTCTAGAAACGACCCTTACCTTCGGATTTGTGGGATTAACGATTTTTCTTCTAACACTTTTTCTTTTGTTTAGCGAAGCTCACAAACGAAAAAACTATGTGTTTCTGGGCTTCTTGATTCTCTTTTGTTTTGCTTCACTAACAGAATCTCTTCTTGAGCGGCAATGGGGCGTTGTTTTCTTTAGTTTCTTTGCGTCAGTATTTTATTTCGGAAGGCATGAAGGAAAGGCTTGGAATAATGCTTAAGTCCGTTTCAAAGGAGGATTTAATTTTTGGTTTAATCTTAACATACGTATTTTTAATACCCAGTTCACCCTTTCTTAGTGTACGAGTATTAGTTATCACTGCTGCAATCAGTCTGCTTAATTTTAAGACAACCATTCCTAATATTCTAAAGTCATGGAATGCCCTGCTAATGCTAGCTGTGCTTGCTGCTGGTCTAATTTATACAAGTGATCAAAATCAAGGATTAAGGGTACTTGAGACGAGTGCAAGTTTGGTACTGGTCCCGATATCATTTTCTGGAATTTCTAGTCGATGGAATACTAGGAACCTGCATCGAGTAGCAGTGGCGTTTTTGTTAGGTGTAGTAAGTGCGAGCTTCATATGTCTTGTAATAGCTTTAGCCAATTACCTGACTACTGCTAATTTGGAAGTCTTTACTTTTTATAATTTAACATCAACAATAGATGCCCACCCAACTTATTTTGCTTATTACTTGATTTTTGCAATTACCATTGTACTGTTTGATGCCTACAATCAAATAAGTAACATAAATCTATGGGGGAAACTATTTCTGATTTTGTTTTTAATAATCGTCCTGCTTTTAACTGGAGGGCTTACTTCTTATATAAGCTTAGTATTGATTTTTGCCTTTTATGTTTTGAGACTTTTGTTGGCAGAAAGCAATACGAATCAAAAAATGACAGTTGCTTTTGTGATTTTTGGTGCTTTTTTGGTAATGTCAGTTTATCAACGCAATTTTTCTTCCATTATGGGTCAAGGAGATTCATGGGATAGGTTAAACACGTGGACATACTCACTTCATGCCAACGATGATCTGATATGGGGAGTTGGTACGGGGGATTATGAAAACATTTTGAATAGATTTTATCTACAAAATGGTATGCCTGAGTTAGCAAAGGCTAGTCACAATTCACATAATCAATTTCTGCATATTTTGCTTTCTAATGGATTTATTGGCGTGCTAGCATTTTTGGCATTATTGGGGCGCCCACTTTATTTATCAATGCGAAATTCCGATTCTTTAGGAGTTTTAGTTTTTTTTCCATTTATAATTTATGGAATTACAGAGGTATTTTTGGGAAGATATCAAGGTGTTGTTTTTTACTCGTTATTAAATGAGATATTTTGTACTTACTATCAAAAAACTGTCAGTAATTAAAGAGCGAAATAATCTACAATGTCTTCCCTTTTAAAAATCCTCTTTTTCTTTTGTGATCTTCTTTCCTTAAACTTTTCGATTTTATTTTCAAACCGATTGGCAGGGTCAATACTCTTGGATACTGGAGACTCAAGCCAGATGTATTTATTGTTGTTCAGCAATGTCTCATGGCTTTATTTGGTTATGGTTTCAAATCCATATGCAATAACAAAGGGGTGGACATTAACAAGAATTTTCAGAAGCCAGGTTGCCTTTATTTTTATTCACTCACTTGTTGTGTTATCGCTTGTATTTTTTTTTCGAATGGAGTATTCAATCACACAAGTGTTAATGATTTATGGAATCTTTTTCCCGTTGTTCTTTCTATTTAAAATCATCACCTATTATTTTAGAAAACTTTTAACTGCTGAACTCACGTCAAAAAGCTATATAATCCTTGGCCGCAACGAGTTGGCTGAGGAGGTAAGAAGGTTTTATCTGATGAACGGCTATAGATTTAAGGGTTACTTTACCATTGAGGAGCAAGGGGTAAGTGCAATTCAAAAATTTTGTGAAGAAAATGAAGTGCATGAAATCCTTTGCTGTATTCCCAACGTTGATCATATCATTCTTAAGGACATTGTAAATTTTGGTCTAAATTCACTTATAAAAGTAAAAATCATAACAACGCCCAACTTTTCTGATCAACCAATTAAATTTGAAAAAAGAGATCATACTTTAATACTAAATTTAACATCAGTTGCGTTGGATGATTCTAAAAATCAACTCATTAAAAGAGCCTTTGATATTTTATTTTCAACTGCATTTTTAATATTAATTATGCCATGGTTGTTACCAATAATTGCGATTATAATTAAGCTTGACTCAAGGGGCCCTGTTTTTTTTGTGCAGTTAAGAAGCGGACAAGATAACAAACCGTTTAAATGTTTAAAGTTTAGGTCGATGAAGGTAAATGTAGAGGCGGACGCAATGCAAGCAACTAAGGATGATCCTCGTATAACGAAGCTCGGGGCGTTCTTAAGGAAATCAAGTATTGACGAGTTTCCCCAGTTTTTTAATGTTTTTGTTGGGTCTATGAGCGTGATAGGACCAAGACCCCACATGTTGAAGCACACGGAAGAATATAGCAAATTGATCGATACTTTTATGGGTCGTCACTACGTAAAACCAGGGATCACCGGCCTGGCGCAATGCATGGGCTACCGTGGCGAAACTCAAACATTGGCTGACATGGAAAATAGAGTTCGACTGGATCGATATTATATCGAAAACTGGACGTTTTGGCTTGATATAAAAATTATTTTTCTTACCGTTGTGAGTTTAATAAGAGGGAGCGACAAAGCTTTTTAATTTATCATCCGCATACTTTTCTATACCGCCATTTCCTTT
>JAEUUB010000026.1 GCA_016787745.1 Cyclobacteriaceae bacterium | reverse complement strand
ACCGGCCTGGCACAACCGTATGTTGCCCGTGATTTAACAGCCGAAAATTTATTCTCTGAAAACATTGAAGGCCCTAATGTTGATAAGGGTGGAAATCTCTACGTAGTGAATTTTCAGAAAGATGGAACCATCGGTCTGGTTCGTCCTTCCGGGGAGGTGGATATGTTTGTTACCTTACCGGACGGAAGTGTAGCCAATTCCATTATGTTCGATAAAAAAGAAAATATGTTGTTGGCGGATTGGAAAGGACATAATGTGTTAAAAGTTAATAAGAAGACAAAAGAGATAAGCGTCTACGTTCACAATGACAACTTTAATCAACCCAACGATCTTTGCATTAATAAAAAAGGTCAACTGTTTGCCTCCGATCCCAATTGGAAAGAAGGCACCGGAAAACTCTGGCGCATCGATGGACCAGGAAAATCTGTACTCTTGGCCGAAGGCATGGGCACCACCAATGGTATTGAGTTGAGCCCAGACGAAAAAAAATTATATGTAAATGAAAGCGTACAACAAACCATTTGGGTTTTTGATGTAGATCTGAAAGGAAATCTTTCAAACAAGAAACCCTTTTATCAGTTTGATGATTTTGGGTTAGACGGCATGAAGTGTGACAAGCAAGGCAATCTTTATGTTACCCGTCACGGCAAAGGAACAATTGCTATTCTTTCTCCAGGCGGTTCATTAATCCGGGAAGTGGAAATGAAAGGCAAACTAACCAGCAACATTACCTTTGGTGGACCCGATGGAAAAACCTGTTTCGTAACCCTGCAGGACCGGAAATGTGTAGAGGCTTTTGAAAGCGAGGTAGCCGGAAAGCGATTCTGAAAGTTCGGATTTTTACATTTTGACTTTAGTGATATGGCAGATCCCATTTATATCATTGGAAGTTCGAATACCGACATGGTAATAAAATCCGAGCGCCTCCCCACTCCCGGAGAAACTATTTTGGGTGGCACCTTTTTAATGAATGCGGGCGGAAAGGGGGCCAATCAGGCCGTGGCTGCCGCCCGGTTAGGAGGCAATGTCACCTTTATCACCCGAGTGGGAAATGATTTGTTCGGTCAGCAAAGTCTCCAACAATTTAAAAAGGAAAACATCCACACACAATTTATTTCGATTGATAAAAATCATCCCTCGGGTATAGCATTAATTAATGTAGATGCGAAAGGAGAAAATTGTATTACGGTTGCGTCTGGTGCAAATGGACAAATCTTTCCGGAAACGTTAAATGGCTTTTTTAATGAACTAAAAAGTCCGGCTGTTGTATTAATTCAATTGGAGATTCCGCTCGTCACCGTTGAATATATTATTGAAGAATGTGCAAAACGAAATATCTCCGCCATTCTAAATCCCGCTCCGGCCAACCGCATTCAGGAATCTTCTCTTAAAAAACTTTTTGCCATCACCCCCAATGAAACAGAAGCTCAAGGACTGACAGGGGTTCGAATTCATAATGATGACTCTGCCGGAGAGGCCGCTGCAGTCTTACACAAAAAAGGAATGCAAAGGGTTATCATTACACTTGGTAAACGTGGGGCGTATTGGTCGGATGGAAAAAATTCAGGCTTTCATACATCCCCTTCAGTTACTGCCGTGGATACCACCGCGGCCGGTGACTGTTTCAACGGAGCTCTGGTAGTTGCATTGGCAGAAGGAAAGTCATTACCTGAAAGTGTCGCGTTTGCATGTCAGGCCGCGTCAATCTCAGTTACCCGCATGGGAGCACAAGCCTCCATGCCTTTTCGAAAGGAACTAAAATTATCGTAAACGATATTTTATGAAAAGAATAGCTGCTCTCTTTATCCTTATCCTTATCGGGTGTGCCTCTCCACCGCCTCCACCCCCATCATGGGCCACATTGGAAATCTCCCGGCAGGAACTTTTCAATAAAATTAAAGGCGGTTGGGCCGGGCAGGTAATTGGTGTAACCTATGGAGGCCCTACCGAATTCCAATTCAATGGAACCATGATAAATGAGTATGTGCCCATAGAATGGTATGACGGCTACATCCGTAAAACGATGACGGAAAATGCCGGACTCTATGACGACTTGTACATGGACTTAACCTTCGTTGATATCTTTGAAAAGCATGGCTTGGATGCCCCTGTTTCGGCTCATGCCCAGGCATATGCAAATGCTGAGTATATGTTATGGCACGCGAATCAGGCAGGACGATATAATATTCTCAATGGAATAAAAGCACCTCACTCGGGGCATTGGTTAAATAATCCACATGCCGATGATATTGATTTTCAAATCGAAGCGGACTTTGCGGGGCTCATGTCACCGGGCATGCCCAACACAGCCGCACAGGTGGGTGACAGTATTGGGCACATCATGAATTATGGTGATGGATGGTACGGAGGCGTTTACGTAAGTGCAATGTATTCATTAGCATTTACTTCCAACGACATTAACTATGTTGTCAAGGAAGGTCTGAAAATGATTCCGAAAGAAAGCACATTCTATCAATGCATTAGCGATGTAATTCAATGGCATAAAAAATATCCAAACGATTGGAAACAAACGTGGTTCGAAATTCAACGTAAGTGGTCCAGCGAAGTAGGTTGCCCCGATGGCGTGTTTGTGCCCTTTAATATTGATGCAAAAGTAAACGCGGCCTATATTGTTTTAGGTCTGCTTTATGGGGAGGGCGATTTTTCAAAAACCATGGAAGTAAGTACGCATGCAGGCCAGGATTCGGATTGTAATCCATCCTCTGCAGGAGGAATTTTAGGAACGTTACTCGGTTATGATAAAATCCCAGACTACTGGAAACTGGGCCTTGCTGACGCAGAAGATCTGGATTTCAAATACACCACCATGTCCCTTAACGATGCTTATCAGTTAAGTTTTAAACATGCTCTGGAAAATCTCAAACGGAATGGAGGAGTTGTGGAGAACGAAAAAATTATCTTCCCAAAACAAGTGCCTGAGGCGGTTCGGTTGGAGCAATCTTTTCCGAATCTGTTTCCAACTTCCCGCATCCACGTTCAGCAGGAAATTTCGACCTATACCTTTTCGTTTGATGGTGTTGGCTTTGTTGTACGAGGCGAAGCAAAGCCAAAAGTTTCTTCTAGCTGGGATTACACGGGCAATTTTACTTTTAACACAACAATTTCCATTGATGGCGGGGCGCCCGAAAAAATTTCTCTTCCGGCCCGTTTCACTACACGCAGACATGAACTCTACTGGAATTATGAATTGACTCCCGGCAGGCACACTGTGGATATAAAAGTTTTAAATCCTTCCCCCGATTTTTCATTGTACTTAAACAATATTCTGGTCTATCAAAATGAACCACTCAAAAAGTAATTACCATGTTCATCATTGAAAGTTATTCCATGGCCGTAATTTTTTGTTTCGTCACCATGCTTTGCTGGGGTTCGTGGGCCAACACGCAAAAGCTGACTGCCGGAAACTGGCGATTTGAATTATTCTATTGGGACTACGTATTGGGTGTATTGATTTTTACACTCGTGCTTGCACTTACTTTGGGCAGTGTAGGTGGGAATGGTCGATCCTTTGTGAATGATTTAGGTCAGGCATCCATTCCTAATTTAAGATCGGCCTTTATTGGGGGTGTTATTTTTAATGCGGCAAACATTTTACTAAGCGCGGCAATTGCAATTGCCGGCATGTCGGTGGCCTTTCCGGTTGGCATTGGATTGGCGTTAGTACTTGGTGTAATTGTTAACTACCTCGACACACCTCTGGGCGATCCGCTTTTTCTCTTTAGCGGAGTAGCCTGCATTGCGGCTGCGATTGGATTAAATGCGTATGCGTTTCAAAGGCAAGCGGCCGGGCAAAAGCAAAACACTTCGAAGGGGTTGTTACTATCTATTATCAGTGGAAGCCTGATGGGGTTATTTTATAAATATGTAGCCAACGCTATGACCATAGATTTTGCCAACCCGGAAGCTTTAAAACTGACACCGTATACAGCGTTGTTTCTTTTTTCATTAGGAGTACTGGCCAGTAATTTTCTTTTCAATAGTTTACTCATGCGATTTCCCATTAGCGGTTTGCCTGTAAGTATGAGCGAATACTTTAAGGGAACAGCCCGCAATCACCTGGTTGGAATACTCGGGGGTGGCATCTGGAGCCTGGGAATGTCGTTCAGCATTCTGGCATCAGAAAAAGCGGGACCGGCAATTTCGTATGGTCTTGGGCAAGGTGCTACCGTTGTGGCGGCCATTTGGGGAATCTACATCTGGAAAGAATTTAAAAACGCACCGTCTACCGTTCATCGAATCTTAAATCTGATGTTACTCTTTTATGTGATCGGACTGGCCATTATAATTTACTCAAGATAACCAAAACCAAATTTTGAAAATCATTAACCCCTTCAACTACATGAGATTTTTCGCTGCATTTTTCGTAATCACCATTCTATTAGTTGGGATTGGCTGTCAATCTTCTAAACAAGATAAGGATGAACAAAATAAAATCCGTGTCATCTTCGATACCGATACAAACAACGAATTAGACGATCAGCATGCGCTTGCCTATTTGCTTTTCAATCAAGCTACTTTTAAAATTGAAGCGATAACCATCAATACAACTTCCAGTGGTGGGGGGATAGATTTGCAATATGCGGAAGCCATCCGTGTGCTCCAGCTATGCAATGCCGATACACTACCCGTATGGAAAGGTGCTGACTTGTCGTATCAGGAAATTCTTCCCACAATAGAATCTGACCGCTATGATGGCAAAGATGCCGTGGATGCCCTTATTAAAGAGGCGAATAAGCCTTCGAAAGAAAAATTGGTTGTGATTGCCGTAGGTAAACTCTCCAATATTGCTTTGGCTTTAGCAAAGGATCCCACTATTGCTGAAAGAATCCGATTGGTATGGCTGGGCTCTAACTATCCGGAGCCCGGAGAACATAATCAGAATAACGACACGATCGCCATGAACTATCTCCTGAATCAAAACATTGATTTTGAAATGGTAACCGTTCGCTATGGAAAACCCAGCGGCACCGATGCTGTTCAGATATCGAAACAAGAAGTGAATGAAAAAATGCCCGGACTAGGCCCTCATATTGCCAAACCTGTTATCGGACGCCATGGAGGTGAGTTTTATTGTTTTGGCGATTATTCCGTGAATTTATTCGAACACTACCTGATGCATAGTGATTCAAAGTCGCGGCCGCTCTTTGATATGGCGGCTGTTGCGATTGTAAAAAATCCGACCTGGGCGTCTGTTAAAGAAATTCCAGCACCCCTTTTCTCGAACGGTCAGTGGATTGAACGACCCGATAATCAACACAAAATAAAAATCTGGGAGAATTTTAATCGCGATGCGATTATCAATGATTTCCTCGCCTGCTTTCCAAAATAATCAGATTAATGGCTTAACATTTTTTCTACTTCCTCCATTACGAAATTAGTTCGCTCTTCATAATTGCCTTGAACCAGCAAATACGGCAGGTTACGTGTTTCCAATTCCTTTTTAAAAACGGCAAACATCTCTTTTCTTCTTTCACCTAAATCGCGCATCCCATCGCTTACCCAGGGTACATCAACATCAAAGAGAAAATACTGATCGTAGATAATTTCCTTTTCTAATTCGTATAGGACATCCGGCACACCTCCTAAATAGTGACGACAATAAATTTGCGTGGTGATTGCATCGGTGTCGCAGAATAAAATCCGGTTAGCAGTTTTTGTTTTCTCCTTAATGCGCTCCACATGCAGGTTGCCTATCTTAATAATATCATCCAAGGTAAATTCATTGGACGTAACCACTTCGCGAGCCACCTCAGGTACAAATTCTGTATGATACCGAACCGCCAGTTTTTGAGCCAGAAAAGATTTGCCGGTACTTTC
>JAEUUB010000022.1 GCA_016787745.1 Cyclobacteriaceae bacterium | reverse complement strand
CTGTAAATAGTTCAAGGGAACTCACCTTGCTATAATCAAATTCCGTTCGACTCTCCGTGTTGCTCTTTATCCAGTCTTCATCTTTATAGAACCTATACCAATTATTTATTTTCCTCTGCATATGAGTAGGCTCTTTTACCCAGCCATAATGGTATATCGATGCATCAATTAGTTTAACATTCAGTTTTTTGTTTGGCCGTTTTCGAAAACCTTGCGCATCCTTATAGGAAAAAATATTTCTGTCATTTCTAACGATTCGAATTTCTCTTCGATACCAACTCCACGATTCTCCCACATAATCATAGCTACCGTAAAAATGTTTATAAGAAAATAATAATCCGTCCACGAGTTTGTTAGTCAGATTTTGCTGCATCGAATCCCTCACTGTCTTGTGGTATCTTTCATGCAGCACTTCATCGGCTTGAATGTAAAAGCACCAATCTACATCTGCCGAGATTGCGCTAAACGCCTTATCTGTTTCAGTCGCGAAAGTACGCCCCCCTTCACGTAAACTATCATCCCACACGGTTTCAATAATTCTGATTTTCTGCGAGTCTATGCTTTTAATCAAACCAAGCGTGTCGTCCTCCGAATTCCCTACAGCAACAACAAATTCATCGCATATAGGTAAAATTGAAGTAATTGCTTCTAAAATGGGGTAGTCATACTTAATGGCATTCCGAACAATTGTAAACCCACTTACCTTCATCAAATCAAACAAAGATTTTTATAATTTCAAGTTAATCAACAGCTAAGTCTGATAAACCGGCTGTCGCATTTTTTGTTCCTTGCTTTCGGCAAATGCGTTGAACTGGCTCCGTACATTCTCTACAGAAATAGCTTCAATGCAGGCGCACTTTACACTTTTACGACAATCGTTACATTCTTTCTTCAAAGCAAGATATTTAGCTTTACTCCCAACCGGCATCCAACGCCCCGGGTGAATAGGCCGCATAGGGGAATACAATCCTAAGGCATAAATCCCTAATGACGCAGCCAGGTGCAACACGCCCGTGCTGCACGCCAGCAAGCCATCGGCCTGGCTAATAAAAGAAGTCAATTCTTCCAGATTAAGTTTGCCTGTAAGGTCGGTAACGTTTGGGTGATCGAGCAATTCCGGTTTCTCTTTTCGAATTAAATCACCTTCGGCTTGCAGGCCCGTGATAAATATCCGGTAAGACTCAGCCGGAAGAGACTGAACTAATTCATAATAACTTGATAAGGGCCATTCGCGGGCACTCCCTCTCGATTTGGGATGAAGGATCAGATTAAATCTGTCCTTATTTAAATGAAATTGTGAAAAATCATTTTCAGAGGGTTGTAATCCATAATAAGGTATCAACTCTGTCGTGTCGATATCCATATTCAGTTTAAATGGTTTTAGAAGTTTAAAATTAAGTTGACTCTCATGCAGATTAGATTTTACACGGGTAAAACCAATGAGATGATTGCAATACATCCAGTTGTACCACCGATGAGCGGTTGCTACCCGGTGCTTAATACCCGCCATACGAGCAATTTTGGCAAGCTGCTGATCCGGATAAACAAAAATAATTGTATCTGCTCTAACGCTGGCTAATTTCCGGGCATCTTTAATCAACTCGTCTTTATCTAAAAATTGGTCCACAAAAACACATTGATCAATAATTGCCTGGGTATACTTCTTGCCAATAAAAAGTATTTCCAGATCAGGCTTTACTGATTTTAAGTAGCCAAGCATGGGAAGCGTGAGAATTACATCTCCCAGATTATCGGTGCGACTAATTATCAACCGCTTACCCATTAATGCCCGATGATTAGCC
>JAEUUB010000010.1 GCA_016787745.1 Cyclobacteriaceae bacterium | reverse complement strand
AGGAGGTACAATTCTGGCCGACTACGAAGGCACAGGCGAATCGCTTACCATTAAGGTGAAAAAACCAAAAGCTTCCTCGAAAGAAAAGAAGAGTGAATAATGTAAGTCACAGACAACGGTGAATTCCTGATCCGTTGTCTGTGGACTTTTCTTTTTCTAATAGCTTCCCAAGTACTTCCTCAAAAACCACTCGGCACTGATAAGGGCAAGAAGCAAAAAGAACACCCATTTCAAATTTATCAACTGATTGAATGTTTCCTCCGAGTGAATTAAACTTGTCGCTTTGGTTTGCTGGAGATCGGCCGTTAGTTGGGGCCACTGGTTTGAAGTATAAAATCGGCCTCCGGATTCTCTTGATAAAGTTCGCAGCAAACCAAAATCGGCAGTAAGATTCTGAACCTCCACATTTTGTGCCTTTACCAGAAACTGACCCGTTACCGTTTCGGTTTTATCATTGATTGTTGTAGAGGCCGTGAACCGATAAATTCCTTCTTTCAATCCGCCAATCCGATATCGCGAACTGCCGGGGCTTGTGATGTAACTATACGTAGAAACTTCGCCCTGTTCGTTACGAATTTCAAGACGGATGGTATGCCCATAGACCAACTCATATAAGTCGTTATACACCTGACTTTCGATCACCACCGGTTCGGCATTCGAAAATTCATTTTGCAGCGGAAAGCTTCTGAATTTTCGTTTTTCCTCCAGCGTACTCAGGTACTGAAAAAGTTTGGAAACCAACTCATCAAACATTTGGGTACTTCCATTATCAGCAAATTCATTTAAGCGCCAGCGCCACAATCCCTCGCCAATCAAGACAGCCAGTTTTCGATTTCCCTCAGGCCATGTTAGTAACAGCGGCCGATCGGTAGTTACACTTCCAATTCGTTGGTACAAAATTACGCGGGCTGTAGCCGGATAAGAGAATTTTCCAAACGGCACGTCCATAGGGGGATATCGGGCAAAAACACCATTGCTGTTCTCGGAAAAGCCAAAGTCCAGAAACTCCGGATTGATTACCGGAGTTACATCATCCCACTGGCCTCCCTGCGATTCAAATTGCAGGGGAATCTCATAACTTGCAAGCTGCCGTAAATTTGTACTTCCTCCAATCATCATCAGTACCGAAGATTCACTTTTATATAAAGATGAAAAAAGTGGGATGGTGCGCCCGGCCTGATCAATTACCTGATGAAAAATGTAGAGCTCGGCATTCCCAGGCTTTAAAACTTCCCGATCCGCTTCCGTGACACCGGGTATATGCACAATAAATTCATAGTTCGAGTTTTTCTCCACTACACCTTTCAGAGCTTTTATGTCCGGATGCGGAGCCGGAGCGATCAGTACTATTTTCTTTCTTCCTTCTACCACATCAATGAACAGGCTTGAAAAATTATTCCGCTGGTTGCTCTCCATCCGATTTGGCCTGACGGAAATATCATATCGCTGAATTCCTTTTTCAGCGGCATCCAGTTGGAAATCGAAATCAATCAGCGTTTTGCTTTCCGAATTCTTCGTTAGTGTTGCTACAACCTTCCCTCCCTTCAATACCGAAACCGCTATCTCCTCGTTCTGTAAGCCTTGCACAAGTACTTGTGCCCGAATTGGAAATTTGTTTCCCTGATAAGCGATTTTATTATACGCAACATTCTTTAAAACAAGATCCACCCGCGCAAGCGTATCGCCCACGCCTACAGAAAAAACCGGCATACGCACAGGTGTATAAAGGGGCGATAATCCGGAATTATAAATACCATCACTTACCAAAATAATCCCGGCCAGATTGCGGCCCTCATATTCCTGAATCACATTCTGAATTCCTTTATTCAGATCTGACGTTTTTGCCGTGAAGGCTATTTCAGTCAAATCATTTCCCTGCAAATCTTTCAGCTTAGCCTCATAGCCCTGTTGCTGCAAGGATGAACGAACATCGTTCATCTGATTAATCAGTTGAAGCCGGGCCGTTGAATCTACCCCTTCCGCGATAGAGGATGACGAATCAACCAGAAAAACCCAGTTTGGTTTTTCAAACTGATTGGTAATTAATCTTAGAACGGGCCCTAATAACAAAATCGATAAAAAGAAAACCAATACCGCGCGTAAGCCAAACAAAATTTGATTCGTGCGCTTACTCCACGTGTGCTTGGATCGGTAGAGAACATACGCGTAGCCAATTGCAATAGCTGCACATAAAAAAATAAATAGGGGTGAAGACTCGAAAAGCAATCTTTGCATTGGCATTGTTTTTTTAGTTGAAAATTGACAACAAAATAAATTGACAAATTGATTGATCTTGTCAATTGGCTATTTGTCTATTGTCAAATTTTGATCAGTAATTATACTTTTTGTCCCACAACTTCTTCAAATAATTCCTCAACTCCTCCTCACGGGGGTTTTTACCGGGTTCATAAAACTTTGTTTCCTTTATTTTATCTGGCAAAAATTCCATGGCTACAAAATTATTACGAAAATCATGGGCATATTGATATCCCTTTCCGTAATCAAGGTCTTTCATGAGTTTGGTCGGT
>JAEUUB010000897.1 GCA_016787745.1 Cyclobacteriaceae bacterium | reverse complement strand
AAAAGTTATCAGCGGGCACCCGATCCGATAACTGAAAGTGGGTGAAGAGTTTTTCTTCAAATGCTTTTCGTCCTTGCATAAGCAAAGATAATTTTCATCACTATATTTATAAAGTAGTCGTGCAACATGCACAATGTGTATAAAACATAGCGCTAGTTCAGTGTTGCATTGTGGTTTTCGTTTCTTAATTTCGTTCGGCCACGTGGGACAAAACGCAGCAGGTCGTTAAAGCCATTCCTTCGTCATTCGGCTTTAACTCCTAGACCGCGCTACGTTTTATACACTGACGTTGTGGCCAATGCCGGACTAGGTTCCAAATTAACATATGAGACAAATATATATTCTGAGCTTGGTGATACTATTGACTGGATGTGACATCCAGACAAAGTTTGACAGTGAAAAATGGAAGGAGTACCAGGATTTAGAAGTTTATCCCAACAGAGAAGCAATGCTTCGGGACATAATTGAGAACAAGCGATTCATTGGACAAGATTACCAAATAGTTATAGATTCTCTTGGACAACCTGAAAACTACACAGATATAAATAAAAACGAACTTTGGTATCCGGTGATTATTGATTACGGAATGGACATTGACCCTGTATACATAAAACATTTAACGCTAACAATGGACAGTGACTCGATTGTGACCAAAGTTGAAATTAGAGAATGGAAACAGGGGGAGAACTGAAGGCACATGGCCACAACAATGCGTATAATTCATGGCGGGGCTTTAGAGTTTATTCGTATTTTAGTTTTCAAATAACGTTCGGTCACGGGGGACAGTGACGGAGCAGGTCGGGCTTGACATTTCGCTACGCTACATTTTCAAGCCCTCCTAATCCCGCCACGCCTTATACGCTGGCGTTATGCACAATGCCGCGGGACAGATACGGTGCTTCGAACATTGGCACTTTTGCTTGCCGCACATTCCCGCGCGACACCAAAGCAAGCAAAAGAGCCAAGAACAGTCTGGACTAATACCAAAAGATACCTAGAGAATGAAATAAAAATCTGAAGCTTAGTGTTTGATGTAAAAAATAGTATTTAATTTCCATGAACTTTAATCAACTTAAGAATGAGAACATTTAAGCTGTATGAAACTGAACATGGAAATCAAAATGTACCAATGCACAATAAAGGTGTTTTAATTGGACAATTTACTTCAATGGAAGGCGTGAATGGTAAAATTGCAGAAATTGTCAATACGTATAAAGGAGTCCAAAATTTTGATACACAAGAGATACGATTAGGTTCAAATGAAAAAGAAACCACCTATCTTCTTGACACTAGAGCCACCATTCAAGAAAAAATAGTGATTATTGAAAACGTATTGGTTGTTCAACACTAATTATTAAAACTATTTTATATGATACATAGAAGTTTCGTTCTTTTTTATGTTTTGTGTTTTACCAATACTCTTGTTTATGCACAGTCGGGTAATAATCTAAAACTTGATGAGCATAGAAACTTCAAAGAAATAAACCTGGGCGATTCTTTCGAAAAATGGTCTGATAAGCTAACTTATAGAGATTCTAATGGCTCAGCAACACAATATGTCTTTGACACTAATTATTGTTGTGGGCAATTATTTGATTTTGAAGCCGAGTTGGTTACAGTTATTTTTGAGAATAAAAAAGTGGTGCGTATTGAAATCTATTTGAAGAAATTTCAAGAATCACATACGAACTTAATGAAAGGGATTGGCCTATATGAATCCATTGAACGTCAATTCAATTTCTTATTTGGCAATCCTTACAGCAGAAGTAAAAATCGTGAAAATCCATTAATAAAAACACAATGGGTAGGTAATAAAACGGCTTTAGGTGCACAGTATAATTATTATGGAGTTGCTAATGGAGACGCGGCAATAGTCATTATTTCTGATTTAGACTATTCTATTAGGAGTATAAAATCAGGATTCTGATAGGTCTTATTTTTAGTTATGTACAAATTAGTTTTATTAGTTCTATTAGTCACTTGGAGTAGCCTTTCACAGGCTCAGTACTCCACTGAGTTTGTGGATGTCTACAAGATGGACTCAAATGATAAGATGCAAAAAATGGGAACTAAAAAATTCCCCATGGACATAACGATTAATGGAAAAAATATCTTCATGTTCGACAAGACTTCTGGTGACAAAGAAGTTTATGACGTTGAGAAAAGAACAGAAGAAAAAGGACTAATGATGATTCATGCAATTAGCAGGAGGACAAAGCTTCCATATAAATTCACAATTATAGACAAGAAAGTGTCAGTATTTTATGACTACGATAAAGGAACAGACACTTTTAAATCTGTTCTAATGTTTCATAATTAAGTCAATATTGGTGGACATCGCCCGGCAGTTGACCGGGTATAACGTCTATACTAACTGAATTAAATTTTGTGCTACGAATCGCAGCACCAATGCCAAAGCCGCGCAACTTCAACCCGCTACCAAAGCTTTGGCATCCGTGCTGCTTAGTAACGGTTGACAGCGGCACAGTGCATAACAAAATGCATGTGCCATTGCGGGGTGACGTGTAAATTTGTAGTTTAGTTTTCAAACAACGTTCGGTCACGTGGGACAATTTCGGAGTAGTCGGGCAAATCAGTCGTTCCTCCTTCATTTGCCCTCCTATGCCCGCAACGTCACATGCACCAACGTTGTATGCTATTGCGCCAAGACAGTTCAGTCACACACGCACAGGCACATTTAATTGCCGCACAAACCCACCGCGACACCAAAGCAATTAAATAAGCCTGCCTTTCCAGCCGCACGGACGAGAGACTGTGACGGACATTTATTCAAACATTTTAGTTTGACTATTTGGGTCTCTTCTTCCATGACTTATTATCCTTATGACACTATAACCTTTATTGACATAAGTTTGAACCGACTCATCCCAAGTCTGTTTTATAACAAGTTCGGACTCAAGGACATCTCCTTTTGAGAATGACTCACCATCATCAATTCTTTTTTGAAAATTAGGGTCTTCAATTTTCGCTTTTATCTTATGACCCTTATAATAGAAGTCACACGTAAGACCCTTCTCAAATGACAATCGGACAATATTTAAAGTGGCTATTTCAGTTCTTAGCCTTTCACCTTCCCTGCTTATCTCATCCTTGACAGACAAAGTTTCAAAATCTTCGCGTTCGACCTTAAACAACTCCTTATTCTGTTCATCCAATATCTCAAATGCAGTTATTGAAGGTTCATTATTTATGTTATCAAAATTTGAAGTTAGTGCATCCTGGACAGTTGAGTTCTTTTCGTAAATGTTAAAGACAGCATGGTCAATATAAAATGCGTCTCCCTTTTTATTGACGATTTTTGTTTTATCGCCAGTCTTATCAATTTCTTTTGGCTTTGACCCGAATAAATGTCTTTTGATTTCAAAAAGACCAACAAGAGATATTATGATATAACTCGTTGTTTCAATATTAGCCGGAGTTAATAATTGCTTTATTGCACTAAGGACATCAATGACCTGAATCTGAATAAGAAAACTACTTTTTTCGGGTGCTCTAACCTTAACCTCTATTTTTACTGAAGGGTCAAGTGACCTATTAATCTCATGTATAAGAGTAGTTGTATGAATTAGGCTATTTATTAGGACATTGGCATCTATCTGATGTTGTTGACCATCAAACTTTATTTTGAAATCAGATGCAGCCATGAATAGAGTTTTCATATCAAAGTAAGACTTTGGGGACGTAAAAACAAAATGAGATTTCCCAACTATTCCGCACCAATGCAAAGGCCGCGCAGGCCGACCCCTCGAAACCCAAAGCCTTTGCATCCGTGCTACTATTCGGTGAAGGCGCAACAGCATACAACAAAGTGTATAAAAACATAGCGGGGGTTCGGTGTTGCATTATACTTTCCATTTCTTAATTTCGTTTTGTGTCGTGGGACAAAGTAGAGCAGGTCGCTAAAGCCATTCCTTCGTCATTAGGCTTTAGCTCCTATACCCCGCTACGTTTTATACACGCACGTTGTGGGTAATTGGGTTCCGGACAACGCGGACTACAAACCAATAAATGAAAACAAACGGACTTTTATTTTTAATTCTCGCGACACTTATCTCTTGTGGGTTCTTCGGTGACAAAGTCGACAAAGAAAAATTACCTGGACGATATGTGTTTCAAATCTGGGGTAAGGACACGCTTGACGTGTTTTCAAACGGGACATATTCCTATCATAAATGGTGGTACGGAAAAAAACTTCAAAACTCAGGGACTTGGACTTATAACTCGAACATGGGAGAAGTTGACTTCGACAATTTCTCTTTCTTGACTGACTCAATTAGCATGGGAGACTCGACATTCTTACCACGTGGACGTTGGATAACAAAAATTAAAACAGTGGACGATGAAATTCGTTTTGTTTATGCATCGGACATTTCTAAAGGGTATTTTCTAAAGGTGGACTCAGACGACAACAAGAAGAAAGATTGAGCAAGAACCCAACTACCCACAACAATGTGCATGATCCATAGCGGGGGTTCAGTGTTGTGTTGTAGTTTCGGTTTCATTATTTAAATTTATCACGTGGGACAAGTCGCAGCAGGTCGGCCTTGGCATTCCGCTTCGCTTCATTGCCAAGTCCTCCTAAACCCCGCTACGGCTCATGCACTCACGTTGTGGCTCATTTTACCGGACAGTTGACACCCATGATTTTAACAACCAAATATTTGACCTTTTGGGCAAGAGTTAGGAAAGAGTTTTTAGCAGGATTCTTAGTCGTGACCGCAATTGTACTTTTTAGTTACTTTAAAGAGAAAAATGAATTCGGGCTAGTTGGACTGATGATTTTAGGG
Source organism: Cyclobacteriaceae bacterium (assembly GCA_016787745.1). GTDB lineage: Bacteria > Bacteroidota > Bacteroidia > Cytophagales > Cyclobacteriaceae > ELB16-189. The sequence goes on along the minus strand of JAEUUB010000897.1, from coordinate 4,844 downwards.
TTCGGAGTAATTTATATGATAGCGGCATTACTCAATGCCAGGACATATGTTAATGAAGTGAAAATAACTGGGGACAAACTTATTGTAACTGGACACCATTTTGATTCTCGTTGGGACGAGGAAATAGATATTAGAACATCAAACATTAAAATAAAGACAAAGGGACGGGGACGAGGTAATGTTGAGTATTATCTAACGATTGTGTCACGCGACAAGACCGTTGATATTAATCGTTCATTCAATTGGGACTATTCTTCCCTGCTGACAATATTTCATGAATTCAAACGAATTAAAGAAGAGAAAATAATTTTTGACGAGAAGTACTTTCTGGACATTATGGAGAAGAAGGCCAATGACGCAGCTTCGGGAATAGAGTTGAGCAAGTAAAACGAGCCACAACAATGTGCATAAGTCATGGCGGTGGGACATCAAGGTATTCAATGTATTTTCCTAATTTCGTTTACACCCGTGGATAGGACGCGGCTTCGAAAACCGCCACGCCTTATGCACTCACGTTGCCGCCAATACGCAATTGAGACAAGAAATAAAAGACAGATAAGTGGTTATAGCGTTCATGACATTCTCTTTCTTGTCAGCTGCATTTTTCATGCAAAAAATATTTCTTCATTATAGTTTAATTAGAGAAAATGATGCAGAATTAAGGAATAAAAACTTCGGTGATTTCTTTTTCACCACTTCATTTTCAAAAAAGCGAATTTCGGTTTCATTAAAACTCTACTCCCTCAGACTTGTTAACAATAATGACTTGGGCGACAAAGACAACGTGATACCAAGACTCAATATTTATATTAAGCTGGTTTACCTATTCTTCGGCCTGACTGTATTAACATTTATAATTGGGTATTTGACTAACAATTTGGTATAGTTGGGCTCATCGACAATATTGGGACAATAAGACGATTGACAAGGTTAATCTCTTTGACAAAGTTTTGTTAAACGAGCCAGACTCGTCCATATAACATTAACGGTGGACGCGTACTGGCGGCAACACCAGGTTTGTGCCAGCTGCGTGTGATGTGTTGCTATAAAGTTTAGTTTTCTTAAATTCGTTTTGCCAACTGTGGACAATGACGGCTTCGAAATCCGCAGCCGTCACAAACCCAACACGTTGGTAGCAATAGGGCCCGGACAAATTTGTGTTTCAAAAAAAACGGCCGACAATTTTCTAACAAAGATTTCCCACGGGGACAAGTGAACGGCTTCGCAGACAACTTGGACTTTGAAAAAATTAACGAGGGACAGACTAAAAAATAATACAGCCGACCCTTCGCATTTTTAAGAAGATTGTGCTTCGACTTTCCCCACGCATTTGGCACATGCCATAGCCGCGCAAACCCACCGCGATACCAAAGCTATGGCAAGAGCCAAATTTCCATCACACATGTAACTCATTAACTTTGTAAACATGGACAAGTTGACCAAGGAACAACGGAGAAAAAACATGCAAGCCGTAAAGTCGACAGGTTCAAAGATTGAAACTCTATTATCAAAGGCGCTCTACGCAAGAGGATATAGGTATCGCAAAAACGATAAGTCAGTGTTTGGAAAACCAGACTTGACATTTAAAAAAATCAAACTTGCAATTTTCATTGACAGTGAGTTTTGGCACGGTAAAAATTGGCCCAAAAGAAAATTTGACCATAAAACAAATAAGGCATTCTGGCACAGTAAAATCGAACGTAACATTCAGAGAGACAAGGATGTAAATAAGTTTTTAAAAAAGTCGGGCTGGACAGTATTACGCTTCTGGGGACAGGAAATTGAGAAAAGACTGGATTTTTGTATTTTGAAAATCGAACGAGCGATAAACGAAGCAAAATGACATTTATTCGGACCTTAAAAGGCGGGAAATCACAGGTTATAAAGGACGTGGCATTCTGTACTTTATTAAAGGGTAAGTTACCAATTGAGACAAAGAATTTTGATGAACTCATTTCTGACTTTGACAAAGAAGTCTCTAAAGTTGATAAATCCGTAACAAAAGACGCCCTTAACAATGTTCATGGAGATTGGTACGAATGGCTACTTGCAATAGCAGCTTGGAATTTTTGTGTAGACAATAAAAAAGCAAACTTGGCTTTGATGACTCCTAACATAAGCCAATTTGATGTATCACGACTTTATAATGACAAGCTTTACGATTTAATAAAAGACCTACGTGAAAAAGTTCTGAGTTCATCATCTGTTCAGCTCATCTCATCAAATCCAGACTTTGTAATTATTGACAGAAAACTTGCGAACAAGCTTATTCCTAAAATGGAAAGAATCTCGAAAGTTGATGAGGATGCAATTCGTAAAATTGAGGCTGCATATAAATTATTTGAAGCGCAATGTAGCTTTGAACAAATAGTTGGCTATATATCTGTAAAAGTTTCTTTTAGACCGGACAGAAGACTTCAAATTCCACATGAAGGAAGTTTAATGAAAGCAATCTATACACACCTTCAAACGAGGGAATGGATAATTAACCCAAAGGGAATAAAATATTTTGCGCTTGCAACTAAAGTTGGAAATCCTGACAGAGCAGCTTTGAAGACAGTGGCTACTCACAGCATCACAACTGTTCATTCGATACCTCAAGCCGCTGTTGATGAAGTTTTTGAAGTTAATTCACTTCAACAAGCTCAGGTTGCTTTTGGGAAGATTTTGACCGCTTAGCCCAAATTTGTTTTTTTATAGCCGCACCTAAAGCTTGGGCTAAAACAGGAGGAACTGCATTTCCAATTTGTCTTCCCCCACTAACCAAAGTTATTTTCTCGCGTCCTTTACTCTTGAAACACCATGAGAAAGGAAAAGATTGAAGCGCTGCCATTTCAACAGTACTCAATCCTCGGTTTTCAAATGGGTGAATATATTGACCCTTTGCAGGGTTATACGCTGCAGTTCTAATTGTAACAGAAGGAAGGTCAGCTATTAATCTACCAAAAGTATCATTGCCTTGATGCTTGCCACTCTTCCAACAATCAGGTCTAAGTTTCATTGGTAAAACTTTAAAATTCTCACCTTGACTTATATAAGTCATTCTTTTTACAACAGGTTCAGAAATATTCATTAGAGCAAAATCACTTCTCCTCTCTGGATTTTTTGGAATTCTCTTAAATGCATCCTTAACACTTACCCACTTCTTGAATTTCTTCACAGGAAAGACTTCCAAGTCCTTAATGAAATTATCGTAACTCTTATCATCTTTAAAGTGAGTTGGAAAAGGAAAGGCCGGATTTTCCACTCCTTTAATGCCTATTAAAAAGAATCTCTCTCTTCTTTGAGGAACACCATAGTTAGCAGCATTCAACACTGTATAAGAAATACCATATCCCAAGCCCTTGAACTTCGAAACCATATACTCGATAACATCTGAATGCTTCTGTTGAGTAATTCCAACAACGTTTTCGAAAATAAACGCTTCCGGTTCAACACCCTTTACCATTCGAACAAATTCCAAGAACAAGTCACCATTCTTCTCATCATTCTTTCCCAATTTCTTGCCTATGTTACTAAACGGCTGACAGGGCGCACCACCAACCACTAAAGAGGCTTGCCCTTTTTTTAAGTTTGAAAACTTTAGTAGCTCATCAACACCTATATCGCGAATGTCGCCTGGTACTCTCGGTCTCATTTTACCTTTTTCAACCTTCAAACCATCTTCAAACAATTTCCACTCAGGTCTATTTAATCTAAGTGTCTCCCGACAATCTGCATCATACTCGACACAAACAGCTGTATGAAAACCAGCTTCCTCCAATCCTATGTCCAATCCACCAGCGCCTGAGAAGAGACTAACAACAGGAAACTGCATTCCATTTTTACCAAAAGGAAAATCCGAGATATCAATAAAATTCGTCCCTGTATTTGAATTACTGTATATCATTTTACCGACCGTTTAGATTTTGATTTTATGGATTTGTAGATAGACTTAGGCTCTTCAACCAATTCCAGAGTCATGACCGCTGGGTCAAAGTTTTTACAACCAATAGCATTAAGACACTGAAGTAAAAATGCAGCACTAAATGTTCCTCTGCTTATCTTGCTATCAATGCTTGTTTTGGTTTCTTCGACACCAATGTTTTGAAGGTGGTGTACAAGTTCTTCATTGGTAATACCACGTCTAACCAACTCAGACTTGAGTAGTCGCTTTGCATATTCGTTCCAATCGACATCTTGCATGGTCAAATTTGTATTAATATTTGCATATATGCAAAAATATTTAGCACATATGCCGGTAATGACATGTTAAATTCCTGATTTTCAATATTAAAACTCCATTGACCTAAATAAGATAATACCTATCAAATCGCACACACATTGTCTGGACGCACTTCCAACGCTCATCCAAAGCCAGCCAATAAGTGTGCTCAGTTCAGTGTAATCGGACAAAGTAGAAAATGAAAAATGCCCCACCGCACGACTGACTGAAAAAGATTGGTGTTAATTAATCAGAGACAAAAGATAAGGCTACGAATGAAGTGCGGAGAAGGGCCCTACAGCTACCAACAGCGTGTTTATGCAATGCGGGGGCTCGGTGTAGTTATAAAAAGTATTTTCTTAATTTCGCTCGGTAACGTGGGACAGTTTGGAGATGGTCGGGCTTAACATTTCGCTGCGCTTCATTTTTAAGCCCTCCTATTCCCCGCACTGCATAAACACAAACGTTGTACACAATGCGGCCGGAAAGAGAAGTCCTACGCAACGGGTGACAACGTAAACGACCCAGACTCGGCTCCGCAGACAATAACGGCAGACTTCAAATCAATAAAGCTTTAGGTTCACACTGCCAACGCGCGACAAGAGAACCTTAAAATTTCGTTTGCTGACTGCGATGCAAT
>JAEUUB010000885.1 GCA_016787745.1 Cyclobacteriaceae bacterium | reverse complement strand
AATTGCTGCACACAAAAAATATACGTTGCTGGTCGATCATGATTCGTTGCAAACCGTACGGGCTTTAGTGTACGAACCCAATCCCATCGATTATGTTGTGTTTCATTTGAAAGATTCTCTCATGGTAGAATCTTGTCAGCGCAAAGTGGATACCCTTGAGCGCCAACTATCGGGTAGAATCGAATCTACGTTGTCGCACACTATCGAGTCGATGAATGTTTCGCATGAACTAACCAATAAGTTTGTAGACATTTTTGCGTGGGTGGTTGACTTTCAGCGTTTACAAAAAGGAGATCAGTTTAAACTGATCTATGAAGAGAACCTGGTGGATGAAAATCCTATTGGTGTTGGCCGGATACTGGGTGTTTACTTCGAGCATTCAGGCAATGGATATTATGCCTTCCCATTCAATCAAGGTGATGGAGCAGATTATTTTGATGAGAATGGAAACAGTTTGCGCAAAGCTCTTTTAAAATATCCTATCGAATTTTCGAGGATCAGTTCGCGGTATTCTAAAAATCGGTTTCATCCCGTAGTAAAAGTTTTCAGACCTCATTTAGGTACCGACTTTGCGGCCTCAACAGGCACGCCTATCCGTTCTGTTGGCGATGGTGTTGTGGAAGAAGCCCAGTATAAATCGAATAATGGAAACTATGTTAAAATCCGGCATAACGGAACCTACACCACAGGCTATCTGCATATGTCGAAAATTGCCAGCGGAATTAAAGCGGGCACTCGTGTAAGACAAGGAGAAACAATTGGCTATGTGGGCAGCACCGGGCTTGCCACCGGGCCGCACTTATGTTATCGGTTTTGGAAAAATGGCGTTCAGGTAGATGCTTTAAAGGTTGAACTACCGCCCTCACAACCTGTTAAAGAAGAATCATTTCAAGCCTTTGAAAAGGTTAAGGACGAGATTATAAAACGATTGCAGCTAATCCCATTTCCGTCTTCAACTACCGAGGTTGAGGTGGCCGCGCTTTAGATCAGCGATTTCCTTTTGCAATTTTTCAGTTACTTTTTTGTTTATAGAGTAACTTAGGGGCATAGTTTGCCCCTTCACAGTTTAAAACTTCATGAAGAAGATCTTCATCACGTTTGCTTTACTCTTATTTATGCTTCCGGGCTGGTCGCAAAAAGTAGGCCTTGTGCTTAGTGGAGGAGCAGCCAAGGGGATTGCGCATCTGGGAGTAATTAAGGCGCTTGAAGAAAATGAAATTCCAATTGATTTCGTGGTAGGCACCTCCATGGGGGGTATTGTGGCAGGTTGTTATGCAGCCGGTATGAGTCCGGGCCAAATTGAAGAAGTAATCCTATCAAAAGAATTTTTGTATTGGGTAAACGGCAAACTTGAGGAGGGCCATAATTACTACTTTGCCCGTAAAGAAGACGATCCTTCTTTTCTTCGCCTCAATTTATCTTTAGACTCCACATTTTCCATATCCCTTAACACAAGTATTGTCAACGATTTGTCGCTGAATTTTGCCCTTGCCGAAAAATTCGCGCAGCCATCGGCCATAGCCAAAAATAATTTTGATAGTCTGTTTGTGCCTTTGCGGGTAGTGGCATCCGATATTTTCACACAAAGTGAAGTGATCTTGTCAAAGGGTTCACTTAGCAGTGCTTTGCGGGCAACCCAAACCGTCCCTTTCTTTTATAACCCGATACGGGTTGATGGAAAATATCTTTTTGACGGGGGTGTCTACAATAATTTTCCGGTGAGTGTAGCGCTTAGCGAGTTCTCGTCCGATGTTCTGATTGGCAGCAACGTTTCCTCCAAAACGTATAAACAATATCCGTATGGAAAAGATGACCAGCTGATTTCTCGTTCGCTCTTGTACATACTTTTGGATAATTCCGACCCAACCGAAATTCCTGAATCCGGGATATACATCCAGCCTGATATTCTAGACTATACTTCTTTCGATTTTAGCAAAGCCCGGGCATTAATTGACAGTGGGTATAATCAAACCCTTAGGCAAATGGATGAAATAAAGGAAAAGATTTCGAGAAGAATAACGTGTGAAGAGGTGGCCGAAATGCGCAACAAATTTAATAGCCAAAGCGCCCCTTTGATTATTGAAGAGATTCAGTTTGATGGATTCAATCGCAATCAGCAAAAATTTATTAACCGGTTTTTTAACGGGGGCAAGCGGCCACTAAATTTTAGTCAGGTAAAATCTGGATATTATCGGCTGGTCTCGCACGATTATTTTAATAATCTGTATCCGGGATTCGTTTATAATGAAAATTCTCACGACTTTGATTTCAGTCTTACCAAACGCCCGCAAAACAATTTTCAAGTGGATTTTGGTGGTGTAATTGCCACCCGAAATATTAGTAATATTTATCTGGGTATGAATTACTATTATTTCAATCGTACCCTCACGCATGCCAGTGCAAACTTTGCGGCTGGCAATTTTTATAAATCAGCTCAAATGAAGGCGCGCATCGATTATCCTAATCGAGGCCAGTTTTATCTTGAACCCCTTGCTACTTTCAACTCCTGGGATTACCTGGAGGGGAATGATCTTGTAGTAACGAACGAAACACCCACTATTCTTAACCGGATCGATCGAAAAGTGGGAGCAGCGCTTGGGGTCCCGATAGGAAAAAACTACAAATTGGCAATTGAAGGATCGTATATCAACAACAGAGACAACTATGCGAACTCAGGAGTTTTTGCAACTACCGATACATTAGATCAACTTAAAGTACAGGGAAGCCGGGCAGGACTAGCCTTTACCGCAAATTCGCTCAACCGAAAACAATATGCTAACCAGGGGCGAGCGTATTCCTTTTCGTTGGATTGGTTTGGAGTAATTGAAGATCATGTGCCGGGGAGTACATCGGTAGCAAATCAACCCACCAACGATTATCGTTCCTGGTTACGTACAAAAGTTTCGCTGGAACAATATTTTAAACAAGGCATCTATAGTGCGGGGTATGTTTTCGAAGGCGTACTTTCCAATCAGCCGGTATTCTCGAACTATATGGGTACTATTATTAATGCGCCCGCCTTCAATCCTATACAGGATAGCAAGACCTTACTACTTCAAAACTTTAGGGCTTTTAATTATGTGGCCGGAGGCTGGCGAAATGTTTTCACAATCCGAAAGAGTCTTGATTTCAGATTAGAAGGGTATCTATTCAAACCGTTAGAAGCAATTGTAAAGTCACAAAATCAAGAAGCAACCCTGGACAGTGATTTTACAAAAATCTATTTCGCGGCAACGGCTGGCCTCGTACTTCACTCTACCATAGGTCCGATAAGCCTTAACGTGAACTATTATGATGACGATGAGAACCCTTTTGGCGTGCTTTTACATGTAGGTTTTCTGCTCTTTAATAAGACCTCAATGGAATGATAGTGGGGAATCTGCGAAAAATCGACTCAACCGGCATTTAACATCTCTGGGTTGATGTAATTTTTTTCTGCCTTTTTCAATTTTTAGCTATGTTTATCTTTTAATACAAGCCTTGCCTTCCGGAATCTATATATGAGAAAGCTCTACTTCCTTTTCTGCCTTATTTTAGCGGGAATTCAAATCTCAAATGCTCAAACTGTTGAATGGGCCTCCAAAGTTCTTGACTTTTCTTCGGAATTAACCCCTGTGCAGTATTCTGCCCAGCAGGCTCTGGGTCAGCCGAACGTTTTACCGGCAGGCGGGCAAAATCCTGCCGCGTGGACACCCGATAAACCCAAACGTTCTGAGTTTATTAAACTGGGTTTTGCTAACCCTATTCAAATTCAGCAGATCGCTATTGCTGAATCTTATAACCCAGGTGCGCTTTACCGGATTTACGTGTACGATGAAGCCGGGCGTGAATATTTAATAAACACGTTTAACCCTATGGCTGTGCCCTTGCAATTCAGAATGCTTACTGTTTTTGTTGAAAAGACCAAGTACAAAGTATCAGCCGTAAAACTTGAGTTTGATGGCAAAGCACTGCCCGACTATTTTTCATTAGATGCCGTTGCGATCTCCGACTCGCACATTCCGATTATCGCGAATATTGATTTACCCGATTTGCTAAGCAAGGGTTTAGTAGTTGAGCGCCTGGATGCCAATGTAAACAGCGATTTTAGTGAATATAACCCCATGCTTTCACCCGATGGCAAAACCCTTTATTTCAGTCGTAAAAATCATCCTGAAAATGTGGGTGGAACAACTGATAAGGAAGATATCTGGTACTCCGAACTTAATCCCGATGGCACATGGTCATTGGCTAAAAATATGGGTCCGCAATTCAACAACAACCAACCCAATTTTGTAAGCACCGTGGCTGCAACCCCCGATGGAAAGGCTGTAGTATTACTACTGGGCAACAAGTACCTCGCCAAGGGAAAAATGGTTGCGGGAGTTTCTATTAGCACAAACCGCGGGGGAACCTGGAGCGATCCCAAACCCATTGAGATTGAGAATGATTATAACTATAACGAGAAGGCAAATTATTTCTTAGCCAATACGCGCAAGTCACTTCTCATGTCGGTAGAAAGAGAGGATACACAGGGCGGGCGCGATCTCTATGTAAGTTTTGAAAAAAATGACAGCACCTGGACAGAACCTCTTAACCTGGGCAAGGTTATCAATACCGTTTCTGAAGAAACCGCTCCCTTTTTAGCTTCGGATGACAAGACTTTGTATTTCTCATCCAACGGATTTAGCGGCTATGGCGGCAGTGATGTGTATATGTCTAAACGACTGGATGACACCTGGACAAACTGGTCTCCTCCTGAAAATTTAGGCCCGGACATAAATACTAAATTGGACGATTTGTTCTTTAATATTCCTTCCACCAGCGAATTTGCCTACTACTCGCGCGGCATTACGGCCGATAACTCAGACATATTTCGGGTTAAGATGCCCATGTTTATGACGCCCGATCCCATTGTTATTGTGAAAGGAAAATTAATCGATGCAAAAACCGGCAACCCGATTGGAGCAAAAATTATTTATGAGCGCCTTTCTGATGGAAAGGAGGTTGGCGTTACCTAC
>JAEUUB010000829.1 GCA_016787745.1 Cyclobacteriaceae bacterium | reverse complement strand
AAAAAAACAAAAACTGCGATCAGGTGCGGAAGTATATGATCTGAAAAACGAATATTTCTCATTAAGAATCCATTAAGTCGGCAAAATAGGAAGGAATAGCCAATAACGACTAAACCAATTTACTGATTTTGTATATTAAAGCTTTATTCACTTGTTGGCAGCAAACGTATTGGCCAGTGGATTTATCCGTTAAAAAGGCATAGATTGATGTAAAATTTAGAACGATGAAAAGAGAAAAGGTAATTGACGCAGTTAAGGAACTTCCTCTGGAGTTTGACTTAGAGGAATTAATTGAAAAATTAATCTTTGTTGAAAAAGTAGAACAAGGACTTAAGCAGTTGGACGAAGGTAAAACGGTTGACCACGGACAAGTAAAAGAAATGGTCAAGAAATGGTAAAAGTTGTTTGGACTGATTTAGCCATTGAAGATTTAAAATCAATTCACGAGTATATCTCAAAAGATTCAAAGTTTTACGCAGACAGATTTGTAACGAAACTTATTAGTCGAGTTGATCAACTTGAAAATCATCCCCAATCTGGACGAGTCGTTCCTGAATTTGGTACAGAAGACCTTCGAGAATTAATTGAAGGTAACTATAGAATTATCTTTCGAATTAAAGTTGGCCATGTTGGGGTAGTTCGAGTACATCATTCGGCCCGACTTTTAAAGGATGTGTAACGTGTGCCAGTTGCCAACAACGGCTATAAGGAACTGTACTGAGTTGAGTTACCAGAAAGAATAATTTTATGAAATGGTCATGCAATTACTTTCCACTAAACTAAATGATTATTTTGGACCATTCCATGTGACCAAATCAAATAAATATAAACACATGAAAAAACTTTGGATACTGATTTTAATGAGCACGGCCTGCAGCTCAGGCGTTAGGCAGGATGATCCTCAAGCCGAAACAAAAATTCGCGCAGTAATGGCCTTTCAACAGGATGCCTGGAATGAAGGCGACATCGATAAATTTATGGAAGGCTATTGGAAGTCAGACTCTCTCCAATTTATTGGTTCGGGCATTCGTAAAGGATGGCAGGCCACGCTTGAGGGCTATAAGAAAAGTTATCCAACCCGGGAGGCGATGGGAACGCTTGCGTTTGAAATCTGGCAAATTATTAAACTAAGCGAGGATGCTTATTTGCTAACCGGAAAATATACGTTGCATAGAGCCAACGATCAGCCCAGCGGTCCATTCACTCTAATTTTTAGAAAAAAGAATAATAAATGGGTGGTTGTCTACGATCATACAAGCTAAGAAATTCCTGGTAAGTTGGTTTCCCGCATCGTCTCTCGCAGCGGACGATGCCTGCGCGGAATAACCGTATCGGCCCCAAAGCGGGAGACGATACGTAAAGTGAAAATCTTTAGTTAAATATCAAAACTTCAACAGCGCATAGCCCTTTAGCTGATAGGTGGTAAGCGTGGTTAACATGGAGGTGGCAATCTTAACTTCGGGCACCATTTTGTGACGATCAATTTTTCGGGCAATTAACGATTGGCCGCACACAAACATTTTCACTCCCGCCTGATTTAATTCCTGGTATAACTTTAAGTTAGGATTGTCCACGCCATACTTTGCTTTGTATTCCGCATTGTTCATTACCGAGAATGCAGCGCCTCCATGAATGGCGAGTACC
>JAEUUB010000800.1 GCA_016787745.1 Cyclobacteriaceae bacterium | reverse complement strand
GCACATCCAACAAAACGGGCATCCCAAATAGCCGCATCAATGTCTGACGTGGATGTGGCAATCCCTTTTGCTACTGAGCCAAACAGCACAGCTCTGGATGGGGCATAACCAATCTTGCGCAGATCATCCACCAGACTTCTTACCGTTCGCTTTGCATTTCGGATAGTAACCATAATCGTAATTCATCAACTTCACTGATTTTCTTGCGCGTATATTCCTCGGTAGTGCTTTTATAAAACTTATCCTTGTAGTCTTGATATCGACCCTCTAAGTTCCAGGAATTCATCACTCTCAGCAAATCAACCCGATCAACATTCAATTGAAGATCTGTTTCGCTATAGATATGTTCAAGGTCATGAATTCGCGGGGGTGTTCGTTCGTCATTATCTTTCACCCAATGAGCCTTTAGAAGTTTCTCAATTACCAGATGGCAAAAGAACAAGGCATGAACAAACTGTTTTCCATCAAATAATAACCCAACACTTTGCCAATCTCGCTCTGCTGTAAAAACCCAATGTTTAATAACTTCGTCTTTACCCATTTACAAAGATAACAATTCCTCAAATAGCTATCTATCAATAAACCGCCCTGAAAAATTAGGCTGCGCAGTTTTATTCTGATAGACTACCTTCCCATTTACCCAAACCGCTTCAACGCCTGTTGAGAGTGCGCTTGCATCCTTGATGGTAGAATTGTCTATGACCGTTTCGGGATTAAACAAAACAAGATCTGCAAAATTACCCCGGGTAAGAACACCCCGGTTTTTAATACCCACCTGCTCGGCTGTAAGTCCGGTCATTTTATAGATAGCTTTTTCCAGGGGCATCAGTTTTTGCTCGCGCACGTACCTTCCCAACACACGCGTAAAAGCTCCGTGACCACGCGGATGACCCGACATGGCGCCATCCGAGCAAATGTTTGAATGAGGCCAGACCATAAAATTACTGATATCAATTTCACTCATGGAGGTAGCCACGATAGAACTGCCTGTTTCGGATGTTTCACGAATGATTCTAAGTAGCGCATGTGCTGGAGTTTCATTATTGAGTTTCCCTATTTCCGTTACCGTTTTGCCTTCATAGGCTTTGTTTGGCGGATAATTGGTTATGACAGATGCAGCAGGATCAAACAGTTCCTGCGTGGCAAATTCCGCGCTGGCCAGGTTTTCAAAATCTTTTTTCGGAAAAAGTACGCGTGGGGTTGAACTCCACATGGCATAGGGATATACATCGGCTGTAATATTGATTCCTTCCAACCGGGCTTGCTGAAGTTGACGCAAGATTTTGGTCGAGTGTCCCCACTTGCTGCGCATAGCGATTTTAAAATGTGAAATCTGAACCGGAATTTTTGCAGTTCGTCCGATCTCGATAATCTCTTCTATAGATTGCTCCAGATTTATGTCTTCGCTTCGGATATGACTGATGTATCGACCGCCTTTGCCCGCTGCTACTTTTGCCAACGCAACCACCTCATCCCGATTGCTGTAAAAAGCAGCTTCATATTCTAAACCGGTACCCAAACCTAATGATCCTTTGTCCAATTCACGACTCAAAATCATTTTCATCGAATCGATCTCAACAGAAGTTGCTTTTCTTTTCAAATCATCTTTCATCACCTGAGAGCGAAGCCAGGCCTGTCCGGTATAGGTGGCCAGATTTACACTAATTGGTGTTGATTTCATTCGGGCCCGAATTGTATCGATGGGCACGGAGCCACCGTCTTGCCCCACTACAATAGTAGTTACCCCCTGACTGGTTGCCGCTGTGGCGGATGGATTTTTAAATAATCCCCAGTCATGATGACTATGACTATCAATAAAGCCTGGAGCCAACACAAGGCCTTTGCCATCCGTAACCGATTCATGCACAAAGGGAGTTAAGGTTCCCGTATCCAGAATGCGATCATTTACAATGCGCACGCCACCCATAAAAGCCGGAAGGCCCGTACCATCAATTACTTTAACATTAGTAATCAGGTGTGTGGTTGGCAAAGCAATTGGTTTATCTTCCCAAATATTTCTAACCAGCCCATGGGCTCTAAAATTCGATGAGTTGTCTAATAAAATTAGAGTTTGATTTTTATCGATATATCGGATAATAAGGGTACCAAAACCAACCCAGCCGCCCGTATGCGAAATCGTTTTGTTTTGCGCATTAATAAACCAACCAAATCCATAGCTGGTTGCCTCGCCATTATTTAGTTTCCCCGGGCTTATAGCCTCCTGAAAGGTTGACTTTTTAACTAACTTATCCGTGTACAGGGCCTGATCCCATTTATATAAATCCTC
>JAEUUB010000793.1 GCA_016787745.1 Cyclobacteriaceae bacterium | reverse complement strand
TTTGCAGTACCCGCAAAGTCATTTCCCGAACCAAGCGGAATCAGGCCAAGGGCGGGCAATGTATGCTGAGCAGCTAAGCTCATCATGCCATTTAATACCTGATTTAAGGTGCCATCTCCGCCCACGGAAATAATGACATCAACTTTTTTTTGAACGGCCTCTGCGGCCAATTGCCTTGCGTGATTTGGGAATTGAGTTTCTAAAACTTCAACCGAAAAATTTTCCTTTAGTGCTGGAAGGATGCTTTTATAGAATTTATTTTTCTTTTTAGAGATTCCATTGAGAATGATGGAGATATTCAAGGATCGCTGGATAATTTAGCCAATTATACACCTTATGATCCTCTGTAACAGAAAACAAAACAGCATTGACTGATCGAAAATCGATTCATGGAAAATTCTTACTTGCAATTCTTTTTAATGGCTGCCCTTGCCTCCAAAGCTCCTAATTCTTCCGCATGTTTTAAATCAAGGCACCCATCATAATTATTGTTCATCATCAATTTCACTAATCCACGCTGGTAATAGGTTTCCGGATCACTGGGGTAGAGCTCAATTGAAATGGTATAGTCTTCCACGGCCCCTGCATAATTTTCTTTCTCTGTTTTACTCAGCGCCCGGTTATCGTAATAGGTTGGGTTTACATCATCCAGTTCAATGGCTTTTGTATAATCAGCAATGGCACCATCGTAATCTTCCATAGTGTGTTTTAAAACACCCCGCAGGTTATACGTTTCCGGATCCTGATCATTAAGCTGAATCGCTTTTCCATAATCCTCCAAAGCACCTTTTAAATCTTCTTTGGCCGTTTTGGCGAGCGCCCGGTTTTCATACTTAAAAGGATCATTCGCATCTAACCGAATCGCTTCATTGTAATCGGCAATAGCTCGGTCAAAATTAGACGTGTTATAAAAAGCCACACCGCGGTAGTTATACAGATTTCCATCATTCTTGTCGAGTTCAATGGCCTTGCTGTAGTCATCAATGGAGCTAACAAACTCCCCGAGTTCGGCCTTAACCAAGCCCCGGTTAAAATACTTGTCGGCATCGGGCGGGCCCAATTCCAACGCTTTTGAAAAATCAAAGTAAGAACCTTGCAGGTCTTCAACATTGTACTTTGCAAAACCGCGATTGGTATAAGCATCGGCATATCGCGGATTGAATTTGATGGCCTTATCCAAATCGTAAATGGCTCCTTCGTCATCACCCAGATTTATTTTCGATTCGCCTCTGAAATTCAACGCTTCGGCAAAAGTAGAGTCAATTTCCAGGGCAAAATTGAAATCGCCAATAGCGCCATAAAAATCCTGAAGTTGCATCCGTACTTGGCCCCGTAGTGAGAACGCATTTTTGTTACGGGGGTTTGTCTCTATAATCTTAGTAAGATCGGCCCTGGCACCTGCAAAATTTCTTGCCTCGAGTTTTTTCTTTGCTGCTTCCAGGGCCGCATCGGCCTGGGCGGCAAGCAGATTGGGGACTAAAAAGAAAAGAAAGAGGAGGCGTTTCATGTGTTAATGTTTTTTTGTAAGGCCACATGGAATTCGCATAATTAACATTCTGTTGGGTATACAGCGTTGTTTTTGCTCATTTCATGTGTTAATAATTGTTTTTTAGTTGTCACATGCCTGCATACCGAGTGCATTTAGGCACGCAGGCATGGAATTCGCATTTTTCAGACTTGCGCCTGTATAAGGCAAGTTAGCAAGAATTAATGGACAATGAATAATTCACCATCCAAGGAAAATCTGGAACCCGATCTTACAATTATCGTAATTTTATAAACTAAATAATTCGGTTATGTTTCGTATTGGTCTGGTCGTCATTTTTTGTTCCTCCTTGTTTTCATTGAATGCCCAGGAAAAGCCCCTGGATATGAAGATGGATTTTGAACAGTATGATCCTCCTTCTACATTGAAAGTAGTATCACATCGGTTAAGCCGGGCTAAGTTCCCATTTATTGATATCCACAATCATCAGGGGAATATGAACACCTCTGATTTTAAAGACCTGACTGGGAAGATGGATAAGCTCAACATGGCAGTGATGATCAACCTGAGTGGTCGTGGGTTTCGCAGTAGTGGCGATCATTTGGAAAAGTCAATTGAGAATATCAACAACCGTTTTCCAAACCGGTTTGTACTATTTACCAATGTTGATTTTAACGACATCGATAATCCAGAATGGGGAGCCCGAACGGTGAAACAGTTAGAAGCGGATATTAAGCGCGGAGCAAAAGGGTTGAAGATTTATAAAAGTTTAGGTATCCATAATAAGGATAGTAAAGGGAAACGGATTTCGATAAATGATCCGCGCATTGACCCGATCTGGGCCAAGTGTGGTGAGTTGGGGGTTCCAGTTTTGATTCACTCAGCCGATCCAAAACCTTTTTGGGATCCAATCGATGATCAGAATGAGCGTTGGCTTGAATTAAAAACACACCCGGGCCGGAGGTATGACAGCACGTTTGCCAGTTGGGAAACGATTATTGCCGAACAACATGACATTTTTAAAAAACATCCGAAAACAAAATTTATCAATGCACATTTAGGATGGTATGGTAACGACCTAAAAAAATTAAGCGAATTGATGGACCAGTTTCCTAATATGTACACCGAGATCGGTGCTGTGATTGCCGAACTGGGTCGGCAACCCCGGGCGGCTAAAGCGTTTATTACAAAATACCAAGACCGGGTTTTATTTGGTAAAGACAGTTGGGTGCCCGAGGAATACGAAACTTATTTCAGGGTGCTTGAAACCGAGGACGAATACTTTCCTTACCACAAGCGCTACCATGCTTTTTGGCGTATGTACGGACTGGGTTTGCCTGATGAAGTTTTGAAGAAGGTGTATTA
>JAEUUB010000711.1 GCA_016787745.1 Cyclobacteriaceae bacterium | reverse complement strand
CCACTCGCTACGATGGGTAGGTAAGGAGGCCAGCCGCGTGAACAGGGTTTCTATTTTTTGGTTGAAGGCATTAGCGGATAGCTTTACCGGATTGATTATATTTTTTATTCCACGAATAGCACTAAAATTTAGTTTGGCTTGTAAAGCAAAGTGCTGATCGGCAAACCATTGAATAAATTCCTTTTGATCCAATGTCTCGGGAACATTTTTTAACCAGGTCTTCGCCTTGAGCTTGGAAAGATTGTGTTCGAGATTCAGCCGGCTGTCAAGCTTTTTCTCCAGCATTTTAAACCCTTGCTTGTTGCTTTCCAGATTGTTCTGAACCAGCGTGCGTTTAATTAAGAATTTATCCTTTGAAAATAATTCCCAACGCACCAATCCAATCAGGCTTTTCCGGGCTTTCATACTTCGGTATAAAGCCTTTTGAAGTGCGCCCAATTGAAAAGACGGTGTGTGTGCTTCCAGTCCGGCATCCGTAAAGCAACTCATCAGATTCTTTTCGATGTTCGAGAGCCAAAGCGAACTGGTTTCGTCATCCTGTTCGGGTACCATGTTTTGAAAGTAGTAGTACACCTCGTCTCGCTCGATTAACGCTTTAATTTCCTTCACTTGGGGCTCCATTTCCATGAGGGCCTCGTATTGTTCCCAATCTAACCGGGTACCGAAGTGCTCAATAGAAAATTCAGATAAGGAATTGAAATAGCTGGCTACCTCCTGAATGATCTTTTTGATTTTGGGTTCATCGAGACTGGTAAAGGAACTAAACGACTTGCGGTCTTTCCACGGATAATCCTCGCGGCTAAGATTTACGGCATAGTGAACATATGAATTTAATTTACGGAGAAAGTCGGGCAGGGTATCAAAGCGAAAATGTTGAAATTCTTGCTTCAGGGTGATAATCTCTTTTGAAGGATCCGACTGTAGATAAAGTTCTTTAATGGTCGTTCCGCAAGCCGACACATCAAACAATGCCCGCTTAAAGTTTTCCAATTCTTCGCTGATTTGGTCAATGCGATGACTGAGTTGTAAAAACTTACGCTCTAATTGAATGGCATCAATACTTATGTTTTTAGACTTGTATTCGTCAACGCGTTCTATCTGTTGCGCTATTTTTGAATAAATTTCCTTGCGATCATTTTTAAAATCATGAACCAACGCCAGGTAATCACTTAGTTGATGGGCTTTCAATCTGGAAAAAACAACATCTAATGCTGCACGCTTCTGGCAGACGATCAAAATTCGTTTACCCGAGGCGAGTGCATCGCCAATCAAATTACTAATAAGCTGTGATTTTCCTGTACCGGGCGGGCCCTGCACAACAAGAGAATGACCGAGTTTAGTAGCCTTAAAAGCATTTTCCTGCCAAACATCCTGCGGAAAGGGCGTGTACACTTTTTCCTCTTTAATCTCCTGTAAGAAATGCGTTGAATTTGGTTTTGCTTCCGAAGATCGCATCTGGAAAAATTCTTCGAGATCCTGAATGGAATCGCTGTCCAGCAATTTCAAATAGTCGGGAACAAGCGAAGATCCCGCTTGCGGAAAAATACCCATCACGGCTTTAGGAAATAACTTCAGCTCGCCATTTTTTAAACCCTCTTCAAACTCCTCACGTTTTATATTAACAAAATGAGTTAGTTCTTCCCGGTAATTATCAGGATTAAAATGTATCTCCAGTTGACTCTTTTCAAGCAATTGATAGAGAGCTGTTTTAAAGGCTGTGTTTTCGCGATCAATCTCTTCAAAGGTTTCATCCAGCAACGATTCGTCTGGTTTTAATTTGTTGTAAAATGCATAGGCCAATAAAAACGATTTATTGAATGTAATGCCTGCCTCTTCGCGTGGT
>JAEUUB010000689.1 GCA_016787745.1 Cyclobacteriaceae bacterium | reverse complement strand
GGATTTAAAATGATTTAAGTACATGCACATATCGTTTAGTTGCGTTCGTGAAGACAAACCTGCCGTAAAGTGGAAAGCGTTGTTTGACAGAACATGGCCTCATTATAAAACCTGGTTTTTATCGGAAGGATATTTTGCCCGCAAAGGATATGTAACCTCAATGGGCGAGTTGCAGGATCACATGCCCGAACTAATTCCCGTCTACAATGAATTGGTTCAGCTTGCGGGAGGGGGTGATCTGGAAGCGCGATTTCTGAGTATGTATTGTCCGCCTGCTTACATGTCCGCCTGCTCACAGGTAGCATGGACACAGGGAAGTTCAGCACTCATTCGAAACTATGATTACAGCTTTAAGTTGTTTGAAGGTACCATGCTGTACACGAACTGGCTGCAACCGGTGATTGGTGTGAGCGATTGTACATGGGGGTTGTTGGATGGGATGAATGCTTCAGGCCTTGCAGCCTCCTTAACCTTTGGTGGACGGAAGATTACAGGTGAGGGTTTTGGAATTCCCATCATCATCCGCTACCTATTGGAAACTTCAACTACGGTAAAAGAGGCTTTGCAAATTTTAAAGCGAGTGCCCGTACACATGGCTTACAACGTTACCCTCATGGATGCCTCCGATGCGTATGCTACAGTATATCTTTCACCGGATCGACCAGCGGTTATTGTTAATACAGCCGTATCTACCAATCATCAACTTGAAGTAGAGTGGGGCGACTATGCTTCCCTTACGGGAACAATCGAACGCAAGCGGCTGCTGGAAAAATTGGTGCTCGATCAAGATGAAACGGAGAATTCTATTTTAAAAAAGTTTCTTCAACCTCCTTTGTACAGTACCAATTTTGAAAAATCGTTCGGCACACTATATACTATTCTGTATCGGGTGAAAGAAGGGGAAGTAGAAATTCATTGGCCGGAATTGAAGGTGAAGCAATCATTCGAGAACTTTAGAGAACAGCGGGTGGTTCCGTTTCCGATGGCGTTACACTAATTAAGTTTATTATTTTTAAATTATACAAATAAGGGAAAAATAACAAAGGCCCTGCAACAATACTGCTGCAGGGTCATTATATGATACTCTAATTGCGAACGAAATTTCCTACGTTGGCTGACCAATATTGATTTGTTCCACCAGTTCCACTCCACGTGTTAAAGTTAAAAGTGTTGGTGCCATTAGTAGTACCGGGCACTATGTAAGCCTTCACCGCTTGCCCACCTCTATTCCAGGTCAAACTCTTTTTGCTCTGACATAATTCAGGTGTTCCTCCAAATCCCTGAAGGAAATAAGCAGAGCCAGCACCATACACTTTTGATGTTCCATTGCTTTCCACCAATACGCTTGTTGCCTCGTCAATACCTATTCCTTTTACATTGC
>JAEUUB010000680.1 GCA_016787745.1 Cyclobacteriaceae bacterium | reverse complement strand
GATCAACTTCGGACTCTGATAGACAAAGCAAGGAGAGAGCGTGATTTCTTTATTATTTTAACCGGCATGTTTTATATCCTTCAAATTGTAGACGCGCATGTAGACGCACACCTGAAAGAATTTGATTTGAATCCAAAACTTCAGGTGCGCATTGAACCCGTGATGGAAAACAGTTTACAGTTAGGAAGAAGCACAGGCATGGCGTTGATATTCAAATTTTGAACGGCAAGGGAAAACGGATGAAGATATTACTGATTGGATATGGTAAAATGGGTAAGGCCATCGAAGCAATTGCATTAAATCGTGGGCATGAAATTGCAGGCCGAATTGATGTTGGAGATACACTTAACGACTTTAGAAATCCGGTAGATGCAGCTATTGAATTTACGCAACCACAGTCGGCCGTTCTTAACCTGAAAACCTGCATGGATAAAGGTATTCCTGTTGTTTGTGGAACCACAGGCTGGGGAAATCAACAGTCAGAAGTTGAACTCTACTGTAAAGAGAAAAACGGGACCTTACTTTATTCTTCCAACTTTAGTTTGGGTGTAAATATCTTCTTTAAGTTAAATGAATATTTAGCCTGGGTAATGGATCGGTATCCGCAATATCAGGTAGCCATTGACGAGACACATCATACCCAAAAAAAGGATGTTCCAAGTGGCACCGCCATCACGCTGGCTAACGGAGTCCTTAAAAATTTAAAGCGGAAAAAAGAATGGGCGCCCGATACATCCGAAAATCCGGAAGCCCTTATTATTAAATCTTTCCGGGTTGATCCTGCACCCGGTACACACACGGTAAAATACCAATCGGCCATTGATGATCTTGAAATCACCCATACCGCCCATTCCCGCGAAGGGTTTGCTTTAGGAGCTGTGCTGGTAGCGGAGTGGATTGCCGGTAAAAAGGGAATTTTTACCATGGACGATTTTTTAAAGTTGTAGCCTCCGCTAACTCAAAAATCAGTTTATTTGCCAGATTTTTAAAATGTTCTTGATATGAATTGGAAGTTTTGGGAGAAGAAGAAAACAGAAGCTGAAAAAAAGC
>JAEUUB010000656.1 GCA_016787745.1 Cyclobacteriaceae bacterium | reverse complement strand
AGTGGATTACGGGCTCCGCCTCCACTCATGTATAGCTTAAAGGATTTCTTATTGGCAATCACACTCAGGATGGCATCCGCCATTGTTTCTGAACTTAACCGGGTTAGCGTGGCCAGCAAATCTTCTACGGAAATTGATTTTGTATTGCTTTTCAACTGGGCTTTTTCAACATAATCAAGATTAAACAACTCCGGACCAATGGTTTTAGGAAATGGCTTTCTGAAAAAAGGATTGGCTTTTAGAACCTTAAGAAGAGACGGGTTGTACTGGCCCTTTTTGGCCAGCGTGGCATCCTTATCAAAAAAAAGTTTGGGATAATATTTTCGAACAACCTGATCGATCAGTGTATTGGCTGGCCCGGTATCCGTTACAAAAACATCGGCTGCTTTCGCGGATGCCGGAAGGAATGTAAAGTTACCGATGCCGCCCGCGTTTAGCATAATGCGATCCTCTCCTTTTTTAGAGAATAACAAGTAATCGCCATATACAGCCAGCGGTGCACCTTCGCCTCCTTTGGCAATATGTTTCTGACGGAAATCGCTGATTGTAATAATTCCGGTTTCAACGGCTAAATGATCGCCATCGCCAATTTGCAATGTGGAATTTACTTTCGAATGCGGAAACAAAAACTGAGGCGCATGAAAAACCGTTTGTCCGTGCGAGGCCACCAGATCAATTTGTGAAGGTCTGAGTTTCCAGGCTTCCAGGGATTTTGTAACCAATTTTCCGTGAAGCCGCCCGATCTCAGCATTCAATTCACACAAAAGTTGAAAGTCAATTTCGGGTTTTGCGAATACCTTCAGAATTTTCGCCTTTAACTGGTATGGATACACCCATGTTTTAAATTTCAAAACTTTTACTTTTGTTGACTTACCGCTCCCTGAAATCTGACAGAGCGCAATATCCAAACCGTCTAACGAAGTACCCGACATTAACCCAATGATCAATCTCGATTTTTTAGCAGCGATTCTATGTAAATGGGAAATATTTGTATTCATCTATTAACGCTCATTTCATGGATTAAGAACTGGATAGAACAGATCATCGTATCTTTCCTAAAATTTATATTATAAAAGTATTTAAATTATTTCCATGCAAGGTAATTCATTCCGAACAGAAATCAGTATTGCCCGAGGTAAGTCAATCAACCTAAAAGATCGGATTTTAACCACCGGTTCATGCTTCGCCCAACAATTTGGAGATTGGTTAGCAAGCAACAAATTGAATGTCCTTTCAAATCCGTTCGGCACCACGTACAATCCAATTTCAATTCATGAAAATCTTGCCGATTCTTTAGCTAACAGATTAAATGAATCTTTATTTTTTGAAGCCGATGCTATGTGGAAGCATTTCAACTATCATTCGCAATGGTGGGCTTCAGATAAACAAAGCCTTACCAACACTCTTCAAGCACAACAAAACCGGGTTT
>JAEUUB010000630.1 GCA_016787745.1 Cyclobacteriaceae bacterium | reverse complement strand
TTCCGTTTTAAGATGAACAAAAAAATAAGTTAGGTCACTGACTTCTCCCTCGAAGGGGTAATCTTTATCTAATACTTTTATCGTAGAACCTATTTTTATGGGATGGTTAAAAAACAACAATAAGCTTGATGTAACATTTGAGAGCAATGACCATTGAGCAAAAAATGCTATGCCTAACGCTGTTAGAATAGTTCCCACGAAAACAGCAATTTCATTCTGCTCAAGGCCCCATATAGCGGATAGTAAAATTGTTGCCGTTATAAAGGAAAAAAGGTGTGTTGCTTTCACAATCATTTTTCTTCTACCGCGCTGTAAATGTGTTTGTTTTAAAGAGTTGTTGACAACTATTTTGGTTATGTAGTGAGTAATTATATATCCAGCTATAACTACAATCGTTTCAATGATTTGAATTTTGTATAATTCCATAATTTCAATTTAATTTTGTGTTTTTATCTTATTGTATAATGTTCTTCGGCTGGGTGATGAGTACAGTATCAGGTAACATCCAACTCAATTCATCGGTAACTATTCCGTCAAGAGACATGTGCATGGACAAATCAGTTTTCTCATAATCATGTTGGAAATTTTGCCTGTTAATCTAAATGAGTTGCTGGGCAAAGAATTTCAAGGTGTACTTACTTAAATCGCATTTGTTTTGAGATACTCATAACTTACTCTTACACTTTCCATTCTATCCAAAGCGGTGTGGTCCTGATCAAGAAAAGCGTACTGAACACCGGCCGTTTTCGCTGCTTCCAGAATATTTTTATAGTCAATGCTACCAGAACCGATTTCCAAAAATGCTGCGGGATCTACATCAATCACTGAATAATCGAGCGGGGTATTTGCCCTCAGGTCTTTCAGATGGATAAAAAGTAATCGATCATTGAGTTTGGTTATCCACTCCAAAGGATTGTTTCTGGCAATAACTGTCCAGAATACATCCAATTCGATTTTAACGAGATTAGGATCAAAGATCTGAAGCATTTCATCGAAGGGAAGCGCACCAGCTGTTGGCTGGAACTCAAACGAATGATTGTGATAATACAATTGTACTCCAGTTTTTTTACTGAGCTCTGCATGTTGATTTACCAAATCAGCAAATCGTTTATAGTCATCCATGGTTTGCCTTTCCTCAGGCATCATAATGGCAATGCCTAAATTGAACACTTCGTTTTTAGCACAATCGTCTACAATATTTTC
>JAEUUB010000601.1 GCA_016787745.1 Cyclobacteriaceae bacterium | reverse complement strand
TACCGGCCACCCTTCGTTTGTAATGTCTAACTCATTTACCAATCAAACGTTGGCCCAACTGGAACTTTGGATAAATACTGATAAGTATAAGAACGAAGTGTATATGTTGCCGAAACATTTGGATGAGAAAGTAGCCCGCTTGCATCTTAAAAAGATTGGTGTTGAGTTAGATGAACTTACTCCTGAACAGGCCAAGTATATTGGGGTTGGCCAGCAAGGACCGTTCAAACCGGATTACTATCGCTATTAATAAATACTGAACTCGTTCCCTATCCAAAAAAACTTCAGACCGCTTCCCTTCTCCTTAGGAGAAGGTGGGCAAAGGTCGGATGAGGTAGAGGGGTTAGGGGTGAGGTTCTCTCTGCTTGCAAATAGAGGGAAATCCCGCGGCATGGTGCCGCGGGATTTTTGTTTTAAAGAAGTCTTTTCAATTAGCGGTCAGGTCGTAAAGACCTGACAGCGATAAGAATGTTTAGTTTTTAACTTCATACCGTACTGAGCGGCCATTTTTATTGGTAAGGATTACCACATTATCGCATGTGCCATCTCCATAGTCAACGGTTAGTTCCCGATCGCCCGCTTTGATGAGTTTAACACCGCTCACAGGAATAAACACACCCTCAGCAGCACAAGCTCTGCGATAAATCAATCGCTCAAGAATTTCAATGGTGATGATGGTTCCATTGGGCAAAACTCCGTTGGTGGTGCCATAAATGATAATCCGATCCAATAAATGATTTCCAGGATGACGCTCATGTTCGCGTCTGCGATTTACCTCGCGGGTGGCTACACGGCCGTCAGGCCAGGTGATTTTGCCATTGGTTAAACGTACGTCAGCTACCACCAACGAATCTGTAGCGCTTACTATGGTTACGGTTCGTGTTCCTTCTAACTGTACTCCGTTAATGCTGTAGTTTTCGTACGTAACATTCCAGCTTGATCCCACCGAGTTCCAATCGCCCTGATGCGTAACTACAATGGCGCCAGCGCGCACATTTCCGCGGGGTCCCGTGCATCCTGTTCCAAAGTCTATGCGCAGGTTTCCTTCAGCCTTAGATCCTGTTCGCGACAGGGTCGCGCAAAGTAATCGCTCATCGGTGTTCACACGTCCACCGCTTGCATCTTCATCGGTGCTGGTAAATGCTTCCGTGATTAAATCATCCCCATCATCAAAATAAGAATCTTCGATAGCATCCAGATTGGCGTCTTGCATGTCCTCCGAAGAAAAGTCTGGAGTGGTTTCTTCGTTATTACACGAGACCACTAACGCAAAGGAAAGTCCTATAAGAAGTAAGTAGAATTTACTTCTGAAGGAATGAATTGAATTGGTCGGTTTGGTTTCCATAGTCTTGTTAAGTTTTGTTTTCAAGGCTTAGAAACTAAATAGCGGATGAGGTTTAAAAGTTGAATGATAAAACTTTAAATATTTTACTCATTACTATTTGTGTGAACTCCCTTAGAGTAAGAAACAGACGGAAGGTTTAAGGCATTCAAAAATTTTCTCCAAATCTTAGATTTTTTCCTCTTCAGAGCCTTCTTCATTTTTTTCGACCAGCTCAGTGGTAATTTCTTTTCCAATGTATCTTTCTCTGTTAGGAGGAGGCACTATGCCTATACCTGATAAGGCAAGAATAATAAGCAGGATGAGCCCTGCTACTCTAACTATTTTTTTAATCCGATCCATAATGATCGTGTTTGTGGGAGATTATGTAAATGATCTAAATAACTTCCGGTACGCGGAAGTGGTA
>JAEUUB010000520.1 GCA_016787745.1 Cyclobacteriaceae bacterium | reverse complement strand
ACTGAAACGAAAGTGATCAGTATTGATTCTACCAGATGTTGAAAGACCAGTTGATGTTTAACAGCACCAATTACTTTGCGCATGCCTACTTCTTTCGCGCGGCCGGTAGACTTGGCCGTTACCAGATTCATGAAGTTAACGCCTGCCAGAAGAAGAATTAAAATGGCTATCGTGGAGAGCACATAAATATTTAAGATGTCGGATTTGTTTGCATTGCGTTCAAATAAAATTTCCTTAGAGCGCAAATGCACATCCTTCAATGGCTGTACAATGGGAATAAAAAATTCAACGGCATTATTCTTTGTGCTGAGGGCTTGCAATTTTGGATTAAGATCATCCGGATTCACTTCCTGGTCGAGTAACAGGTAAGTAAACATGTTGATGCCTTGCCAGGATTCCAGAAACTGACGGTAACCCTCTTCATTCTGGGCCGGGGTCATGGATCTTAACATATCAAACTGGATGTGTGAATTGGCTGGCAGGTCGGCCGCCACTGCCGTAACATTTAGATCTGTATTTTGATTAAGCTTTATGGTTTTGCCAATCGGATTTTCTGTTCCAAAAATCCGGGTAGCTAAACTTTGCGTGATCACCACTGAGTTGGGTTCGTCCAGCATACCCTTACTTAAACCCGCCACAATTGGAAAATCAAAAATCTCGAACAACGAAGATTCAGACCGGTAATAAGCGTCACACTTTAAGGTTTTGTCCTCATAGGCAATATCTTGCCGGCTCCCACCTGAAAGACGAACGCTTTTTAAAACTTCGGGCAGTTCGGCAACGGCAGCACCTCCCAAAGCCGGTGGGGTAACGCCAACTACTTTGCTACTAACTCCTTCACCCTTGTCTATTGTTAACAACCGGCCAATTCGGTTGTAATTATGATGCATGGTGTCGTATGAATAATCTTCCTGGATGAAAAGAAAAATGATCATACTGGTTGACAAACCCAGTGCAAGACCAATGATTTTGATGGCGGAATATCCTTTCTGCTTTAAAAGATTTCTAAAGCCGATTATAATGAAACTTTTTAACATAGTCGCGTAGTTTTGTTCTCTCGATGATGGATAAGGAGTTCAATTAGTTTTAGTCTTTTGTATTATTCATTGCCTGCGAAGGATTTGCCCGGGCTGCCCGTAGCGGCTTAGTCTATTCGTATTGGATATTGCTTTAAGAAGTCTGTTGTGGCATAGAATGCTGCAGGCAATCCCTATAGAAAGTCCCACGCAGTTAATAAGGGAATATACTGAGTTGCGGGCTAAACTTCGTAACACGATTTTTAAATAATTGCGAAGCATACTGTTAATTATGAGTTTAATTTATTCGTTTCTTAAACTGGTTACAGGATTTCTGTTAGCTGCTTTTATTGTTTGAAAGCTCACAGTGCTAAAAGCGATTATCACAGCTGCGAGTCCGGTCAATACAAACATCCAGGAACTTACTTCTGTGCGGTACGTATAGTCGGCTAACCATTGATTGCTGGCAAACCAGGCTACAGGGGTTGCTAGTATAAAGGCGATCAGTACAAACAGGAGAAACTCCCGGGTTAATAAAAAAGTTAATTGATTAACTGTAGCCCCCAATATTTTCCTGATTCCAATTTCTTTAGCACGCTGCGTAGTTGTAAATGAGGCAAGGCCAAACAATCCAAGGCAAGAAATGAATATAGCCATTCCGGTTGCGGTATTGGCAAGTTTTGAAGTTCGCCTCTCGGTCTTATAGAAATTAAAAATGGTTTCATCCAGAAATTCATATTTA
>JAEUUB010000513.1 GCA_016787745.1 Cyclobacteriaceae bacterium | reverse complement strand
TTCTGATAAAAATCGGCAAAGCTGTTATACACCAATTGATAACAGTACGGCTCCTTTAAGTGCTGAAAAATAAATTTGGCAAAACTGGCCAAAAAAGCTCCGGGCTTCTCCCCTTGATAAACTTTTTCGAGAACTTCCTCCCGGCTCCAGGGGTAGCGCGCCTGAAATTGTTTCGCGAGCGTTTCGGGCATGTCTTTTCGGAAGTAATCAAAAATAAATTTCTTCCCTATATAAGTACCCGAACCTTCATCGGCCAAAATCCAACCTAGGTTCGCAACATTATCAACAATTTCCTTACCATCGTATAAACAGGAGTTGGAACCCGTACCTAAAATGCAAGCTATGCCCGGCTCTCTTCCACAGAGAGCCCGCGCAGCGGCCAGTAAATCCCACCCGATTTCTATCTGAGCTTTGGGCCAATAGCGGGCAAATGCTTCCTGAATAATCAATTGATTTTTTTCAGACGAAACTCCGGTTCCATAATAAAAAATCTTATCCACCGGCTCCTTTACCTTCGGCACGAGATGTTCGTCAACAATTAAGTTCAAATCATTGAGCGGCTGATAATAAGGGTTAAACCCGGGGCTATGCGCCTGATCAATCGTGCCGTCTTTTTTTAAAAATCGCCAATCTATTTTAGAGCCTCCACTGTCCGCAACTATAATCATGGGTTTGGTAATCTTGTTGTAGGTTGTAATTTAATTAAATCCGTCAGCTATTTTATTACTTTCAGAGACCCAATGGGCTTAAATTTCTCAAAAACCAGTTCGCTATGAGGAGCATCTTTCAATTCATCGGTTAAATCCTGTCCGGCCCAATGTTCATAATGCTTTCCATTTCGCCAAAGCTTCGAAACAGTAACGTCATACACCAATCCTTGATAGGCAATCCAAATCTCTGGTTTGTCCTGGCCGTTGCGCAATGCTAACTGCGCCCGCGTAATTTCGGGGAGCATCATCGCGAAGTAAGATGATTAAAATCTTTAATGAGTGTGTACAGCAATTTTACCGGGGGCAGATCCGATTGAATGCCTAATTGACTTTTGACCTTTTCTGTTACGGCAAGCATAGGTTGCGCATTTCCCAAATCGCGGTTTACCTCCAACGCCTGCTGAATTAAATCAATGTCTTTTTCATTAAGCGCTATCGCCTGAGCAAAAACGGGTTGGTAGGCGGCATCTGCCATCACAAATATTTCTTGCGCGGTAACCTCTTTCTGTTCCACTTGTTTTATAACAGAAGTCCCCGCAACCATATCCCCCAAGCGTTGACCCCGGCCTCCCGCAGCCACCAGAATAACTGCAATTACCCCTCCTAAAAAATAGAAGTCCACAAAGCTAAAAATCCAGCGCAACAGATAACCGCCAAGCGTGGGTGACGTTCCATCGAGCCGAACCACTTTAATATTCAACGTTCGTTTACCGGGAGACTGACCATTCATAAAAATTTCAAACGCGAGATTATAAATCAACCAGGGTGTACCAAGTACCATTAGCCAAACCCAATAAATTTCTACTTCCAGATTGATAAAAAGGGCGCTTACTGCCACCGAATAAAAAACAAGAATAAGCCGATCGATTATATAAGCAAGGATCCGATCGCCAACGCTGGCTACGGGATATTGAATAAAAACATTTTGTGTGGTTCGTACACGAATCGACTGCATAGATTATCGCTTTTCGTTGCCTAATGCCAACATTAAAAGCAAAAGTAAAGGATTCAGTTTAATGCGTAACTTTCGCCATCAACTAAAACAATTTATTATAATGAAATGAGCATAAACAACACTGTATACTCAACAGAGTGTTAATTATGCGAATTCCATGCCTGCGTGCCGAAATGCACTACGGCATTCAGGCATGTGACCTTAAACAAATACTTATTAACATATGAAATTAAAAGCCGTGCTTCTCCTGTTTTGTGGTATCGCGCTCAGTTGCTCAGAAAAGAAACCGGTAGACCGGATGGATGACCAGGCGCTGCGTGCCTATGCCGATACCCTGGCACACCAGTATATAATTGCCGATGGCCATGTTGATTTGCCCTATCGACTAAGGCTAAAGAATTTCCGGATCGAACGCGAATACATGAGTATTCCTGTATCATCCACCGAAGGCGATTTTGATTACGAGCGCGCAAAGAAGGGCGGGCTGGATGCCCCTTTCATGTCTATTTACATCCCTTCTATAAATCAGCAACCGCCCGATTATGGCAAAGCATTGGCCGATACATTAATAAATATGGTTCACGCCATCGCTGAACAAATTCCAGACAAATTCGCCCTGGCCAATTCACCGGCCGAAGTGGAAGCCAACTTCAAAGCCGGAAAAATCTCTTTGCCTATGGGTATGGAAAATGGCGCACCCATCGGCAATGACTTAGCGAACGTAAAATATTTTTATGATCGCGGCATTCGCTATATAACGCTTACGCACAGCAAGGACAATCAGATTTGTGATTCTTCGGGCGACACAACGCGCACGTGGCATGGGTTGAGTCCGTTTGGAAGAGACGTTGTAAAAGAGATGAACCGGGTTGGAATTATGGTGGACATCTCGCATGTGGATGATAGTACCTTCTACCAGGTAATGCAGCTTACAAAAGCCCCTTGCATTGCTTCGCACTCCTCGTGCCGGGCTTTTGCCCCTACCGTACGAAGAGATATGACGGATGATATGATTAAAGCGCTTGGAAAAAATGGAGGCGTGATGATGATCAATTTTTACAATGCATTTCTGGATTCAACCGTGGTAAATCAAAATGCTAAAAACAAAAAGCAATTGCGTTCCCTACTCGAGGCTCAAGGGCTTCGGTATGAGGATGCTGCTGCAAAACCAATCATTGATCAATTTGCCAAAGATAACCCCTCCCTTAATTCGGATGTAGAGATGGTGGCCAACCACATTGATCATGTTGTAAAACTTGCAGGCATTGATCATGTGGGTATTGGATCGGATTATGATGGCGTGGATGGGGAGTTACCCACCGGATTGGAAGATGTTTCAAAATACCCTAACCTTATTTATACCCTGCTAAAACGAGGGTATACCGAGGAGGATATAGCGAAAATCTGTTATAAAAATATTTGGCGTGTGTGGAGTGCCGTTGAGCAAGCTGCGAACACACACTAACTCCTTTAATTTAACTTTCTGAAGTTGGAAGAATTTGGGACAAACCCTATCTTCCAACTTCTTTATTTATGAGAGAATCGGCCTTTGTAAAACAAAATAAAAATCGATGGGAAGAGTTTGAAAAAGTGGTGAACAACCAGCACCAAACCTCGCCCGACAAGTTGGCAGAGCTTTTTATTCAAATCACAGACGATCTCTCCTTTTCACGCACCCAGTATCCAGAAAGCCGAACCACCCAATATCTGAACTCGCTGGCTGGCAAAATTCATGGTGAGATTTATAAGAATAAAAAAGAAGACAAAAACAGATTCGTTCTTTTTTGGAAGGACGAACTCCCTGCCGTAATGTTTTCGGCACAAAAGCAATTGCTCTATGCTTTTATACTCTTTGTTGTTGCGGGGGTACTGGGCGCTGTTTCTACCGCCTATGACGACACCTTTGTTCGGCTGATTCTGGGCGATGGCTACGTAAACATGACACTCGAAAATATCAAAAGTGGTAATCCCACGCAGGTATATTCTGAAAGTGGCGAATTGGAAATGTTTTTCCTGATCACCCGGAATAACATTCTGGTCTCATTTATGATTTTTATTTATGGAGTGTTTGCCTCGGTGGGTACAGGTCTGTACTTATTTTATAACGCCATAATGGTGGGCACCTTCCTGATGTTTTTCTACACCGAGAATCAATTGGCCCAGGGGTTGCCCGTAATTATGTTGCATGGCACCATTGAACTTACTTCCATTGTAATTGCAGCCGCTGCCGGCTTCGTGATGGGCAACAGCATTTTATTTCCGGGTACCTATTCGCGATTAGCCTCTTTTAAAAGGGGAGCTCTCAAAGGGTTAAAAATTGTGCTGGGCCTGGTACCCTTTTTTATTATTGCAGGTTTTATTGAATCTTTCATTACCCGGTATGCCTTTATGCATTGGAGTCTTAAGATGGTGATTATAGGCTTGTCGGCATTTCTAATGATCTATTATTTTATTATTTACCCTATTCAGCTAAAAAGAAATGGAAGAATTTAAAGCGATTGAATTTCAACGCGCCCGCGACTTCAGTAAAAAATTGAACGCCACGTTTGAGTTTCTCCGGCAAAACGTAAAGCCTTTAGGAAAAAGCATTCTCTTTATTGCGGGACCGGCCGTATTCGTAGGCAGTTTATTAATCGGCTCCTTCATGGGCGAGTTTATTACCGTATCGCAGACCATGCAAAACTACTCGGGGAATCCGGAAGCCCTTGGCGATTACTTTCTGTCAACCAGCTTCTGGCTACAATTGGTTCTCATGTTTGTCTTTCTGTTTATCAGCTTTATTGCAACCATCGCGACTATTAACAATTATCTTATAATTTACGATGAAAGGAAAACAAATAAAATCGAAGTGCAGGAAGTTTGGGATCGCGTTCGAACTACTTTCTGGACCTATCTGGGTAGCACACTTTTATTTTTCCTTCTATTGATCGTAGCCTATGTCGTCTTGCTCATTCCCGTTTTTGTTTTGGGCGCCATTTCGGGATTTCTAATATTTTTTGGTGTTATTATTTTTGTAAGCGGATTGATCTATCTGATATTCAGCGCATCGCTTACTTACTTTATCCAGTCGTACGAAAAAAAGAATTTCATCGAGGCGGTTATCCGCTCCTTTCGGCTAGTCAACAACGGAAAGTGGTGGAGTACCTTTGGTTTAATTCTTATTTTACAATTGATTATGGGGGTTTCCTCGTATGTATTTTTAATTCCTTACTACGTAATCATTTTCACTTCGTCCTTTCATTCAATTTCGACCGGAGGCCCCATGGAATTTTCGGATTCAATGAAACTATGGGCGATGGTTTTCTTCACCTTATACTATATGGCACAAATGCTTTTGTATGCATTGCCTAACATTGGTATCGCATTTCAATATTTCAACCTGGTGGAACTAAAAGAAGCCCGGGGGCTTATGAGTCAGATTGAAAATCTGGGACAATCGCACCCGAATACAAACCGACCGGAGGAACATTTTTAACTTACTAAGAATACTTGAGAGCCCTATTCATTTTAATACCATTGTTGGGAGGTATCCCTGTATTTGCTCAACCTGATTCTGTGGTATCCGATACATTGGAGCCGGTGAATGATTTTTTTTATGAAGACCCGATCGATTTTTCGGGTCCGGCTGATTCAACCCAAATTGAAGTCAGGGAATTTTCAGCAGCCGAAGTAGAAAAACTAAAAGCAGATCCTGAACTTATCTATACCCAGCCCCCCACGGTAGCGGAAACCTTATGGGATCGTTTTTTAAAATGGCTAGGTTGGCTCCTCGACTCCCTTTTTGATAAAAGTATCACAACCGATCTCGGTAGACTTCTCATGTACACCCTTGCCATTATTTTAACCATTGTAGTAATCATGATGTTGTTACGGGTAAATGCATTTCGGGTATTTTACTCCGGAGCCGATGCCGGGAATCAAAACTATAGCATCTTTCACGAAAATATTCATGAAATGAATTTCGAAGAATTGATTCGGGAAGCTACCGAGAAAATGGAATATAGATTGGCAACCCGCCTCATATTTCTTTACGCGCTTAAAATGTTATCCGATAAGCACCTGATCGATTTTAAGGCAGGCAAAACCAATCACGATTATGTAGAGGAGCTTCAGAAAGGAGAGATAAAAACAGGGTTAAACGAACTGAGTTTTTATTTTGATTATGCCTGGTATGGAAATTTTGCCATAAGCAAATCTCAATTTCAGAAGGTGAACAGCACGTTCCTAATCTGGATGGAAAAAGTAAGATGAAAGACACCCGTTATATCGTGTACATCGGTTTATTGGCAAGTCTCTTGTTGATTCTCGTGCTTACCAAAGACAAGCAATATGATTGGCGCGTTACCTATGCGCATGGAGATAAAAATCCGTATGGAACCTACGCATTGAATCAACTTTTCGCATCTGTATTTGATAGCCCTGTTAAAAATTCCTATCAAACTTTATATGAACTTAAAGATTCGCTGTCCCGCGAGAATATTGTAATACTAAGCGGGGGATTTGGACCCGACAAAGAAGATACCAAAATCTTATTGAACTATGTAGAAGAAGGGGGACATGTATTTATTGCCGCTGATTATTTTCATGGTTCTCTGGCCGATACCCTGGGATTAGAAACCAGCGACTCCTTTTTTGATGGAGAAAATCCATTACTCCAAAACGATTCAGCTTTTCTTCATTTTGTAAGTGCCGCCATGGATTCTTCCCAACGGTTTTCATACAGGCGAAACAATATTCATAATTATTTCAGTCGGTTGGATTCCGTGCATGCCACCGTTATCGCTAAAAATGATTTTCATCAGCCGGTAGCCTTGCGAATAGTAAAAGGAAAGGGGAGCCTTATTTTAAGCTGCACCCCCATGATATTTACTAATATCTACTTGCTTAAAGATGAGAATCATAAATTCGCTTCATCCCTTCTATCCTATCTGCCAAAGAACTCTACATACCGAACGGAATACTATCACCTTGGAAGAATGGAGGCCGCAACACCCTTGCGATTTATCTTAACCACCGAACCCTTACGTTGGGCCTATTATATTTCGATTGTCACGCTTTTAATTTTTATTCTTTTTGAGAGTAAGCGGAAACAACGAGTCATACCGATCCTTAATCCCCTGGTTAATTCGAGCATTGAATTTGTTGGCACCCTTGGTAATCTGTATTTCGGACGCGGAGATCATAAGAATATTGCAGAGAAGAAAATTCTATTTCTTTTTGATCAAATCCGAACGCAGTACTTGTTAAATCCCCAACATCGGGAT
This sequence comes from Cyclobacteriaceae bacterium, assembly GCA_016787745.1. Taxonomy (GTDB): domain Bacteria; phylum Bacteroidota; class Bacteroidia; order Cytophagales; family Cyclobacteriaceae; genus ELB16-189. Next base: position 4,674 of record JAEUUB010000513.1, on the reverse strand, counting down.
GAAGAATTGATTCTTACTCTTGCAAAAAAATCGTGCGCTACCGAACAAACTGTTCGCGAACTGATGACAAAGATAGATTACGTCTATGCAATGGAGAAAATCTCAACGGAAGAACTAATGGAATTAAACAAGGCAATCGAAAATTTTCATCAGAAGAAATGAGCATAAACCAGGCAATACCCAACAGGGTGTTAATGCAAGTAACTTGTTCAGAGGCAAATCTGTAAATGCCATCTGACACTAAAAAAATATTAACAGATGAAATAAAAATTATTATGGAAGAGAATATATTTCAAAACCGCATGGATTTAACTGCACTAAATGAGCAGGTAAAAAAAATTAAGGCAACCCTCGGAGAAGTGATTGTAGGACAAGAAACAATGATTGACCTGCTGATTACCGCTATTTTAGCAGACGGTCATGTTCTTATAGAGGGAGTTCCGGGCGTAGCCAAAACCCTTACCGCCAAGTTAGTCTCAAAAATTATTTCGGTCGATTTTTCGCGCATTCAATTCACACCCGATTTAATGCCCTCAGACATCTTGGGGACTTCCGTCTACAATCTGAAAACTTCTGAATTCGAATTCAACGCAGGTCCAATCTTTTCCAACATCATTTTAATTGATGAAATCAATCGGGCCCCCGCCAAAACACAAGCCGCGCTATTTGAAGTGATGGAAGAACGCCAGGTTACGATTGACGGCCACACGCATAGAATGAACCCCCCGTATGTGGTCCTGGCCACTCAAAATCCCATTGAACAAGAAGGAACGTATCGTTTACCGGAAGCCCAACTCGATCGCTTTTTGTTTAAAATTGCCGTGGGCTATCCCTCACAGGCGGAAGAAATTGAAATTCTACACCGCCATCATGAGCGCAGGGGAATTCACCCTGTCGCTGAAGTGAATGCCGTGCTTACCGCGGAGCAAATCAATGGATTCCGGCAATTCGCGCAACAGGTGCACATTGAAAAAAATCTTTTAACCTACATCGCGCAGATTATTCAGGAGACCCGAAATAATCCAAGTCTGTTTCTGGGGGCATCTCCCCGGGCATCGATCGCTATTCTAATGGCTGCCAAATCATTCGCAATGATTAGCGGGCGCGATTTTGTAAGCCCGGAGGATATTAAGTTCGTTGCTTTGCCCGTTCTGCGCCATCGGGTTATACTAAGTCCCGAAAAGGAAATGGAAGGCGTTTCGACAGATGATGTGGTTAAGCAGATTATAGATAAAATAGAAGTGCCTCGCTGATGAAAGTCATCCGTGACCTGTACCTGGGCAATCGGCTTTTTCTTTTGACAGGATTTGTCGTTGCTACGTTCGTCATCACATTTGTTTTTGGAGGCGCTTACTTCCTTGGTAAGACTCTTTTCTTCTTATTAGTTGCCGGTCTATTAACCGACCTGATTTTGCTCTTTCGTGTAAAGAGAGGCTTGCACGGTGAACGCCTTGTGGCCGATAAGCTTTCGAATGGTGATGAAAATGAAATCGCCATCTATCTCGAAAGTTTTTACACGTTTCCTGTTTCCCTTAGGGTGTTTGATGAAATTCCGCATCAGTTTCAACGAAGAGATCTGGAATTTACTTTGCCTTTGACCGCGGGCAGCCGGAAAGTTATTAAGTACTCGTTGCGGCCGGTAAAGCGAGGGGAATACTTTTTTGGATCTGTGAACGTATTAGCGAGTTCATCCCTAAAACTTATTGCCCGAAGGTTTCGATTTTCGAATGACAAGCAGGTACCCGTTTATCCTTCCTACATCCAGATGAAGAAGTATGAGTTGCTGGCGATCAGCCACCGCCTCACCGATAGTGGTATAAAAAAAATCAGGCGCATCGGGCACAATCAGGAGTTTGAATTGATCAAAGACTACGTAATGGGTGATGACTTCAGAACCATTAACTGGAAAGCCACCGCACGTAAGTCACGACTGATGATTAATCAATATCAGGATGAACGATCGCAGCTAGTATATTCATTGATTGATAAAGGTCGTGTAATGCAAATGCCTTTTGCGGGGATGAGTTTGCTCGATTATGCCATTAATGCTTCCCTTGTTATCTCCAACATTGCCATTAAGCGATCTGATAAAGCAGGCCTAATAACTTTTCAGGATCAGATTGGCACTATTCTACCGGCCGGAAGAATAAATAAACAAATGGCCACCATTCAAGAAGTATTATACAATCAAAAGACTGCTTTTCTTGAAACGGATTACTCGGTTTTATATTCAACCATCCGGAGAAACTTATCGCAACGTAGCTTGCTTTTATTATTCACCAATTTTGAAAGCATCCATGGGCTGCATCGTCAACTTCCCTATCTTATTAAACTCAATAACACCCATCTGTTGGTGGTAATCTTTTTTGTAAATACCGAACTCCAAAAAATTACGGATTCCCCAGCCGAAACAGTCAAGGAAATTTATCATAAAGCAATAGCCGAGCGGCTTAGTTATGAGAAGAAATTAATTGCCAAGGAATTGCAGAAGCATGGGATTCAATGCATTTTAACCAGTCCGGAAAAATTGACTATTCATACCATCAACAAATACCTGGAATTAAAGGCGCGTAATCTGATCTAAGTTTTATCTCAAAAGTTCGCGCGAGATTACCATTTTTTGAATTTCGGTAGTGCCTTCATAGATCTGCGTGATTTTGGCATCGCGCATCAGCCGCTCAACATGAAACTCTTTCACATACCCATACCCTCCATGAATCTGTACAGCTTCGGTGGTCACCTCTTGCGCAATTTGAGACGCATATAATTTTGCCATAGCGGCTGCTTTTACAAAATTCCTTTTTTGATCCTTGAGCACAGCGGCCTTCCAAATTAATAAGCGGGCGCTATCAATCTTGGTAGCCATGTCGGCTAATTTGAATTGTATGGCCTGATGCTCGGCCAAATGCTTTCCAAAAGCTTTGCGCTCTTTGGCATACCTAACCGCAAGTTCATACGCACCCGATGCAATACCCAGCGCCTGACTGGCAATCCCAATTCGCCCACCGTTTAGGGTGGTCATAGCGAAAGTAAATCCAAATCCATCTTCTCCAATTCTGTTTTCTTTTGGAACCTTTACATCAGAGAACATGAGAGAATGTGTGTCTGATCCGCGGATGCCCATTTTGTCTTCCTTCTTGCCTACCACAAACCCATCCATGCCTCGTTCAACAATAAGCGCGTTAATTCCCTTATGCCGCTTAGCCGCATCGGTTTGAGCAATTACTATATACACACTCGCACTCTTCCCATTCGTAATCCAATTCTTGGTTCCGTTCAATACATAATGATCGCCTTTGTCTTCAGCCGTAGTCCGCTGGCTTGTAGCATCCGAGCCCGCTTCCGGCTCTGACAAACAAAAAGCTCCTATCGCTTCGCCTGTAGTTAATCTTTTAAGATACTTTTCCTTCTGCGCTTCCGTTCCAAACGTCTCGAGCCCCCAACAAACCAGCGAATTGTTTACAGACATGCACACCGAAGCAGAGGCATCTATTTTTGAAATCTCTTCCATGGCAAGCACATATGAAATCGTATCCATGCCGCCACCGTTGTATTTTGGATCGACCATCATGCCCATAAAACCCAACGCGCCCATCTTTTTAATCTGTTCGGCCGGGAATCGCTGTTCGGCATCGCGTTCTATAACTCCTGGCAAAAGTTCGGTTTGCGCGAAATCGCGGGCAGCAGCCTGAACGGCCAGTTGTTCTTCAGATAAATCAAAATTCATAAGCACTTATAATTGCTTTCAAGATAATAAAAAAAAAGAGGCCTGAGATAAAACTCAGGCCCGCAAAGTGTCTAGTCCATCTGGGTAAAAGACTTAGTCTCTTCTGCCCAGAAAAATCATTACATAATAAAGCAACATAGTAACCGCACCAATGGCTGCTACCACATACGTCATAGCCGCAGAGTTCAATGCATCCTTAGCCATGTCATGCTCCTGGCGGGTAACAATGCCTCGTGTTTCTATCCAGGCCAATGCTCTTTTACTGGCGTCAAATTCTACGGGCAATGTAACCAAGGCAAATAAGGCAAATACACCATAACAGGCTATGATCACCAAAAGAGCGGTATCGAAAGTGAATAAACCTTTAACTGCAAATGCGCCAAACATCATCGCCAGGAAAATAAAATTGATAACCTTGGCGCTTATGTTTTGAATGGGCACCATAGCCGAACGAAATTGCAACATGCTGTACGCTTTGGCATGCTGCACGGCATGACCGCATTCGTGTGCTGCTACGGCTGTAGCGGCTGCATTCCGTCCGTGATACACATCGTGACTAAGATTAACCGTTTTAGTTGCCGGATTATAATGATCGGTAAGTTGACCCTCCACAGAAATTACCTGCACATTGCCAATGCCATTATCGGCAAGCATCAATCTTGCAATTTCTGCGCCTGTAAGATCTTTGGTTAATCTTATTTCAGAGTATCTTTTAAACTTGGCTTTTAGTCTTGAACTAACAAGCCAACCAACCAGCATAAAAAAACCTGTGATAATTAATGCCCCCATAATTTTATTTGTTTTACGTCTTTTTAATTTTTTCTACAATTCGCGTTGTTGAATAACCCGGAACAAAATCAATGGTTTTTACAACACCTCCTGCCTTTTTCACAACTTCTGCGCCAACTATATTCTCTGTCAAATAGTCACTTCCCTTTACTAAAATA
>JAEUUB010000483.1 GCA_016787745.1 Cyclobacteriaceae bacterium | reverse complement strand
TGAAATCTTAGAGAAAGTACAACATCCGCTGTACACCATTCAAGATCTTTCGAATTACATCTACGAGAATTTTACCTACCAGAAAGGCATTACGAATATTGAAACCCAGGTGGATGAATTGTGGCAGTTACGTGCCGGTGTGTGTCAGGATTTTGCGCACCTGCTGTTGTACATGCTCAGGCTAATGGGTGTGCCTGCCCGGTACGTGAGTGGCTATATTTGTCCGGGTAATAGTGAGTGGCGCGGAGAGGGAGCAACGCATGCCTGGGCCGAGGCTTGGCTCCCCGATACCGGATGGATTGGCATTGACCCAACCAACAAATGTCTGGCAGGTGATCGCCATGTGAGGCTTGCATTAGGAAGGAATTTTAGTGATTGCACTCCTGTAAAAGGAACATACAAAGGGGCGGTGGAGCACAAGTTGGAGGTTACGGTTAAGTTTGGAGAAGATTCATTTACCGAAGCGCAGATAGATGCTCAGAAACCTACTTTTGTTAGTGGACACGTGGCGGAGGAAGGTGTGCCACGAAACTCTTATACGGCCTATATGCAAATGCAGCAACAACAATAAGACTTAGGCCTTCAGTCCAAATTTGACATACACTTCTTCTACCACAGTTTTATTATCTGCCATTACCAACAGATGGTCGTTGGCTTCGATAACGGTTTCACCATTTGCGGTAATGTATTTGTTATCGCGATGGATCAATACAATGATTGACCCTTTGGGCATACCGATTTGAACAACCGCCTTGCCCACAACCGGTGAGTTGACAGGGATATCGAGCTCAACAAGTTCAGATTTGATATCTTCCTTCAATTCTATGTCGAGAGGAAAATTCCTTTTTATTTTGCCGGGTACACTTACATGGAGCCATCGTGCCACAATAGGTAATGTTGATCCTTGTAATACTACGGATGAAACGGAGATAAAGAAGACCAGATTGAAAATTGTATCAGCATAATGTACCCCTGCCAGCAGGGGGTAAGTGGCAAATACAATGGGGGCTGCTCCCCGCAAGCCTACCCAGGAGATAAAAAGTTTTTTACGAAAGTTAAGACCCTTTGTAAAAGACAGTGAAATAAAGACAGCGATTGGGCGAGCGGCAAATATCAGGAACATTGAAATCAAAATTCCGGGCCCAAAGATGGGAACAATTTTACTTGGAAAAACGAGTAAGCCTAATGAAAGAAACATCACAATCTGCATAAGCCAGGCTTGCCCATCATAAAATTTCATTAAACTTTTTTTATGAATGAAGTTGCTGCTCCCCAGAATTATCCCGGCAATATAGATGGCGAGAAATCCATTCCCTCCAATGAAGTCGGTAAACGAAAAAGTAAAGAAAACGAGAGAAAGAATAAGCACGGGATAGAGCCCGGCTACATCCAGCCTGATTTTGTTGATTAGTAAGATCATGGCTTTGCCCATCCCCCAACCGCACAATCCCCCAACTATCATACCTTTCAAAAATTTAGGAATTAACATGAGTACGGAAGCTTCCGGGTTCAACACAATGTATGTCATGCTAATGGTAAGGAAATAAGCCATTGGGTCGTTACTTCCGCTTTCAAATTCAAGGGTTGGTCGTAAGTTGCCCTTAAGCCCTATACTTCGTGTACGCAAAATTGAAAACACAGCGGCAGCATCCGTTGAGGAAACGATGGCGCCTAATAACAAACCTTCTGCTAGCGTGTAGCCAAGCAGATAGGACGAAAAAGCTCCAACTAATAACGCTGTAATAAGTACGCCTAAGGTAGAAAGTGATAACCCTTGCCAGAGAACAGGTTTAACGCTTTCCCATTTAGTATCCAACCCTCCCGAAAATAAAATGAAGGTAAGTGATACAACTCCTAAAAATTGTGCGAGTCTGGGATCATCAAAATAAATCCCACCCAAGCCGTCCGAACCGGCCAGCATACCGACCACCAAAAATAAAATGAGGGTGGGTACCCCAAGTTTAAAGGAAGTCTTGCTGGCAATGATGCTAATGAATAGCAACACGGAACCAAATAATAAGATATTTTCGACAGATAAAGTCATAGTAAGAGCAGGTTGCCTAAAACCGGTTGGCGGTTTAGGCAACCCAGTATAATTAAGATATTTTCAAGATAACAATGAACGCGACTAAAAGCACGTCTGTAACAATAATAAACCAAAGTCTTTTGAGATCCTCAATAAGATTTTTCAGAGAATAATATATTTACTCCATACGAATTTCATGAATCGCATGAATGGTTAAGTGCATTTAAAAAAATAGGCTGTAGCTGTAGATTAGGATTACCTAGGGCGCGTGAATACGCGGTACATGATAATAAACGTTAAAGAGCGTGCGAGAAATTTTTAAAGCTGAACATCTTTTAAGTTCAGCGGTATGGATATGTGTAGCCAGCCTCCAGGTTTTCTCCAATAAAAAATTAACCTGAACAGATGAAAAGGAGAATGGCAAATTCATATTCGCCTCGCGGCTGGCAACCACCGGTGCGGGGGCTAAGCACAGGAGCGCAACACCATTTGGTGAATTATTTTTTGCGTATGAATAAGTGGGTGGTGTATTGAAAAAGAATCAGAAAAATGGCCAGTGCCTGAAACAGCACTCCTGCCACAACACTTGATTTTAATCTTCTCATACGTGCGAAGATAAATGATTTTCTGTCAAAGTTGTTTTGAATTCTTTCCTGTATTTTTGGCTCATTAATTTTTTCAATCTATCGCAAGACCATCCGACAGTAAAGCAATGCAGCGCAGAGAATTCATTGAAAAATCGTATACAACTCTTTTGGGATCTGCCGTGTTAGGCGCTTTGCCCGCTAACGGGTGGAGTAAGGAGAATAGAAATAATCTGCGTGTAAATGGCAAACGGATTGAAGCACGCATTTTTGAACTTGCTCAATTTGGCCGCGATGAAAATGGGCACGGCTACCGAGTAGCCTATACACCCGGTGACAAAGCGGGGCGTGATTGGTTTATCGAATTAATGAAAAAGGCCGGACTCGAAGTTCGGATTGATGAAGGAGGAAATATTATTGGAAAACGAAAAGGGAAAAAGGATTCATTGAAACCTATTGCTTTTGGCTCTCACATCGATATGGTGCCAGACGGAGGTAATTATGACGGAACTCTGGGTTCTCTTAGTGCACTGGAAGTTATTGAAATACTTAATGAAAATAAGGTTGTAACTGAACATCCGTTGGAAGTAATTGTTTTTGCCAACGAGGAAGGTGGACTCATCGGAAGCAAAGCCATGGTAGGACAACTAACTCAGGAAGGATTGCAACAGATCAGCCAAAGTGGCTTAATGATGGCGGACGGAATTAAAGGGATTGGTGGTAATCCGGATAATATTAAATATGCCATGCGTCATCAGGGCGATATTTATGCTTTTGTGGAATTGCATATTGAACAGGGTGGAATTTTAGAGCGTGAAGGTTTGCACATTGGCGTAGTGGAAGGAATTGTAGGCATTGTGGATTGGGAAATTGCGGTGGAAGGTTTTGCCAATCATGCCGGAACTACGCC
>JAEUUB010000470.1 GCA_016787745.1 Cyclobacteriaceae bacterium | reverse complement strand
ATCGAGATAGAGTTGATAGAATTGTGAAAGTTCAATGTTGTTGATTGTTTGAAAGGTTTTAAACCCATCGTACGAAACCCGAAAGCCGCCATCATCGCCACTCAAAACACGATTCGAATTTTTGGGATCGATCCACAGGGCCTGATTATCCCCATGCTGTCCGTTGGCAACCCCTTTAAAGGTGCGGCCCCCATCGGTTGATTTACTCATACCGCCAGACAAGGTGTAAACAACTTCCGGATTTGTTGGATCTACTTTTACATCGCTGTAATAAAAAGGTCGAAAGTTCAAATCCCGATCGTCATTAACCATTCGCCAGCTATCGCCCCGGTCATCGGAACGAAACAAAGTTCCGCCTTCTTTAAATTCGGTAATCAGATATACTGTATTCGGCTGGCTCTGCGCGACCGACACCCCTATGCGTGCCATCGGTTTATCGGGCAACCCATTCTTGTGAGAAATTTTACTCCAGGTTTTTCCACCATCCATCGTTCTGTAAAGCGCTGTTTTTTCTCCACTGTCATCAAAGCGCCAGGGCTTACGGCCGAATGTCCACATACCGGCATACATTACCCGTGGATTGTTCCATTCTATTGCAATATCCGAGCAACCTGTCTTTTCATCTAAGTACAAAACTTTGGTCCAGGTTTTTCCGCCATTCTCAGTACGAAAAACTCCCCGATCGGAATTAGGGCCCCACTCGCGGCCCATAGCACAAACACAAGCTACATCCGGATCTCTTGGATCAATTACAATTCGCTTAATGCGATCCGTTTTTTCAAGTCCCAAATGGTTCCAGGATTTTCCGCCATCATTGGATCGATATACGCCATAACCATACCCAACACTGTTGCGCGGATCTCCTTCGCCTGTGCCCACGTAAATTACCTCGGGGTCGCTTGGCGCGATAGCGATGTCGCCAACAGAATAAGCTTTTTGGTCTGTGAACAACGAAGTCATGGTTACTCCCCCATTCGTTGTTTTGAAAACGCCCCCATCAGCGCCACCCACATAGAATGTTGTGGGATCCCCGGGAATTCCTTCAATGTCAGTAACGCGTCCGCCCATGTTAGCCGGGCCAATCGGGCGCCACTTCATCATCTTTAACGCTTTATCGGGCGCGGGTGTCTGTGCAAAACCGCAATGAAAGAATAGTGCAAAGCAAGCGGTAATAAGAATTCGGAGGCGGAGCTTCATAGGATTTTTAAGTTATAAACATGAGATTAGTGAATGCGAATGACTATTCAAATAAGATTTTAGATGGGTTCTTTTCAAATTGGCCAGGCGGTAATTTTCCTGTTTGATGCCAACCTTTAGGCAAGGTTTTGGGTCTAAAGAGCGTATCTTTATATCCTTCTATGAAAACTCTATTTATTTCTTTCCTGTTTTGTAGTACCCTGATTTTATCAGGGTGTGACGAAGAACCGCTGCACATGACCTGTGACCAATCGCAACTGGCTACGGTGCGGGATCTTACCGGTTTGGATGGTTGCGGATACGTTTTCGAGCTTGCGGATGGCACAAGGTTAGAGCCCATGCGCCTGTTCTATTGCGGCACGCCTCCGCTCTCCAAAGAGATGACTGAAGACCCTCTCTATGATTTTGAGTTTCTTGATGGCAAAAAAGTTAAAATTGCATACGAAGAAATACCTGATGCGGCCAGCATTTGTATGGTGGGAAAAATAGTGAAGATCACCTGCCTGGAAGAAATCTCAGTGGTTCATGAGTAATTGATTTCTTTCCTAAAAAGAAGAACTGGCTCCACCACCTCCGGAATCCCCACCGCCCCCGGATTCAATACGGGTGTCTTGTGATTGATTGCCGCCCATAGTTTGAGAGATTAATATAGCCTCCACATTCATAGCAGCCCATTTCGATGTCATCAGATTTTCGCGGGTAAATCCTGCGCGCATTTCTTTAAGATATCGCATGAGCAAAATAGTAAGCCCTGTTAAAATGATTCCGGCCAACGTAAGGGTAA
>JAEUUB010000884.1 GCA_016787745.1 Cyclobacteriaceae bacterium | reverse complement strand
CAGCATTTTGCGATCTGCGGTAATGGTAGGATCAGAATATATCTTAGATGAGAGTTCAGCAACCACCGACTTTTTGTAGCCCAGTTTTTCAGCAATTTGCTCACAAAAGTGAATCTCACTCTTAAAAACCTGCCCGTCACTCTTCATCAATTGTATGAGGTGATAAAGATTCTCAAATTTTTGATCTTCGGAGAAGGCACTCAAATCACCAATAGGTTGCGGCTTTTTTAACATGGCCTCAATTTCATCTTTAGACATGCCATTGGCCTTACCGATCATATGGATAACCTTTGCCTCTTTTTCGCCAACAAGCCGATCGCTGGCCGCCAGATTAATTAATACATTTAATTGTTCCTTAATCATGTTGAGTTATATGTTTTGTGCGAAATTTAGCGACTGTATATTCGAAATTTAAAGCAAAAATTGAATATTTCTTACACGATTGCATATTATTTTAGAATCGGGTGGCTTTGAAGCAACCTATTTTATCTACCAAGGTCATTGTAGCAAATTGTAGACCCTATGAAAAAGTTTTTTGGTGTTATTGTTTTTTTACTTTCAGTATTCATCGTTCGCGGGCAGGAGAGTGAAGTTCGATCAGTGGGATCGTTCTCCGGGGTGAAAGCTGGCGAGGCTATTGATGTATATCTGAAAAAGGGAGATAAAGAAAGTGTAAAAGTTGAAGCAACAGGCACAAGTCTCAGCAACGTCCTTACCGAAGTATCAGGAAGCTATCTTAAAATTCATATGCGGGATGGTCGCTATAAGGGCAATCGGAATATAAAGGTTTATGTAACTTATGTTTCTCTGGACCGTATCCATGCAAGCTCTGCTGCAAATATTTTTTCTGACGGAACGATAAAAGCCAACTCATTGGATATTAGTACCTCTTCGGCAGCATCCATTGAAATTGTAATTGATGCTGGGTTTACTTCCGTGGATGCCAGCAGCGCAGGGGATATTGTGTTGGAAGGTAAATCGAAACAACTTGAAATTGAAGTAAGCAGTGCCGGAGAAATTGACGCGTATGGGTTAGAATGTGAATCGGTACGAGCCGAAGCCAGCAGTGCCGGAAGTGCAAAAGTATCGGTTTCAAAAGAGTTGATGGCGCATGCCAGCAGCGGGGGCTCAATCCGATATCGGGGATCACCCGCCAAAACCAATACCGACTCCAGTAGCGGAGGTTCTGTTAAAAAATCGAATTAATTGGTAGAAGAATAAAAAAAATCACGTCTTGGGGACCCAGGGCGTCATTTTTTATTTGGATGCCTTGGCAGGTTTTTTCACTGCTGCCTGGCGATCCTCCTGGCGGTTTAACTCCAAATTAATAAGCGCCAAATTGAACTTTTTAAAATAACTGCTGTCCATTTTGCTTGCTGACAAATCCGGACGCAAAAGGGCTAAGTTGATCATAGTGTTTTGACATTATTCAGCCTATTAGACGAAAAAATGAGGCTTTTAGTTTATACTTGTTATTATTTTTTTTCACAAAGATTATGGTGTCCATTTTTGAAGATGGTCGTTTTGTGGTACTCTTTCTAATTATTCTGCTTCGGTATCTGATTCTCGCAGCGGTTGCCTACCTCGTTTTTTATCACTTTAAAAAGCATGTATGGCACTATAAGAAAATACAACTTCGCTTTCCGCAAGGTCGGGATTATTTCCGTGAGATACTTTATTCGTTCATAACAGCCATCATTTTTGCTTTGGTTGGGTATCTGATTTTCATGACGCCTTTTCGCAGCTATACCAAGCTATATACCCAGTTGGATGAATATGGTATGATCTATTTTTTCTTCAGCGTTTTATTGATGCTCGTAATACATGATACCTATTTCTACTGGACCCATCGGGCGATGCACCATCCGCGCCTGTTTGCCATCTTCCATCGGGTGCACCACCTTTCAACCAATCCATCTCCCTGGGCAGCTTTTGCCTTTCATCCCTTAGAGGCAGTTGTAGAGGCAGGAATCATTCTTGTTCTGGCTTTGATCATGCCCGTTCATGCCTATTCGATTGCGCTTTTTCTTTTAATTATGATGTTTTATAACGTTTATGGTCATCTGGGGTATGAACTTTATCCTAGGGGCTTCACTAATACCTGGGTAGGTAAGTGGTTGAATACCTCGGTAAACCACAATCAGCACCATCAGTCTTTTAAAGGAAACTATGGACTTTACTTCTTATGGTGGGATCGCTGGATGGGTACAATACGGCCCGATTACGATCAGACTTTTGAGGAGGTAAAAATGCGGAAACAGCCGCTGCACTAATAGGTGTTAGGGTGCCATTTCAACCCTTACTATTTCGAATGAAATATATTTTTTCAAAAATGTGGTTAGTCATGAACCTTGTATTGGTAAAAAAGCAATATTTTTGACTAAATCAAGTTAAAAAAACAACCACTATGTCCCAATTAAGATTTGAAGCCCTGAAAAGGCTAAATGAGCGTACAAAAGTTCATGTTGAGCTCACCACTCCAAACATTTCGCAGTTTTTTGGTGAAAACGTGTTTGGAACTGAGCAAATGCGGGCAACCCTGGCGCCTGCCGTCTTTAAAAAGGTAAGTAATGCCATAAAAAATCACGAAAAAATTGATGAAGCAACTGCCGATGCCGTAGCCTCAGCCGCTAAGGCGTGGGCCATCACCAAAGGAGCAACGCATTTTACACACTGGTTTCAACCTATGACCGGGGGAACCGCTGAGAAGCATGATTCTTTTTTTGATGCCCTTTCCGGGATTGAAAAATTCAAAGGCAGCGAATTGGTTCAGCAAGAACCCGATGCTTCCTCCTTTCCAAGCGGAGGTATTCGCAGTACGTTTGAGGCGCGAGGTTACACCGCGTGGGATCCAACATCACCCATGTTTTTATATGGTAAAACATTAAGCATACCCACCATATTTGTTTCCTATACGGGCGAAACTCTTGATACAAAGTCACCTCTGTTAAAGGCGCTGAAAGCGGTTGACAAAGCAGCTACCCAAGTGTGTCAATTGTTTGATAAAGACATTCAGCATGTGGTAGCCTCTTTG
>JAEUUB010000418.1 GCA_016787745.1 Cyclobacteriaceae bacterium | reverse complement strand
AGGGTGGGCCATACCTAATTTCATTACTGTATCAATCTCTTCAACGCCCGCTACGCCTTCATATAAAGAATAAATTGCCTCGTTGATCATGGGCATCAAAATCCGGTTTGCCACAAATCCTGGGTAGTCATTCACTTCAACCGGTTCTTTGCCAAGCTTTAGCGAAAGTTCCATAATCTGATGAGTTACCGAATCGCTGGTACGGTAGCCCCGGATTACCTCTACCAGTTTCATTACGGGTACCGGATTCATAAAATGCATTCCAATCACCAACTCCGGACTCTTGGTTACCGAGGCTATTTTAGTAATAGAAATGGAGGAGGTATTGCTGGCAAGAATGGTGCTTGGCTTCGTGCTCTCGTCAATCTCCTTAAAAATTTTCAGTTTTAAATCGATATTTTCTGTGGCGGCCTCAACTACCAACTCCGCATCCCGAACCCCTTCTTTAAGAAAAGTTGTGGTGGTAAGATTTGATAAAGCCTTTTTCTTAATATCCTCCGAAAGGATGCCTTTTTCTACCTGCCGCCCAAGATTTTTTTCAATGGTAGCAACTGCTTTCTTCAATGCTTCTTCCGAAATATCTATAAGACTTACGGTGTACCCATTTTGTGCAAATACATGGGCAATGCCATTTCCCATGGTACCGGAGCCAATCACTGCTATATTTTTCATTACCTTGATATAAAGTTTGGTAAAGATAATGGCTGCAGGCAAAAGTCAACGAATCAAAAGTTTATCTACCCGGTATCTTGGGTTCTATAAGATGAGTGTGTTGGCGATTTTGACAGGAGTAGTGTGCTTTATTGTAATCGCAAATATTCAGAATTCTATCGAGGCCGGCAGATTTCAGATTAACAACTGGTTTATAACGGGCTATTTTCTATTCTTTGTTTATTTATGGATCAGGATGAACCGCAACGTACACCGCGTAGAGTTTGATGATGAGTTTTTGTATGTCATTCAGAAAGGACAGGATATTTTAATTCCCCTGGAAAATGTTAAAGAAGTGGATATAAAAACGCTGGGTGGGGTTTATGAAGTAGAGTTATATCAGGCTGAGCAGTTAGGGAAGAAGTTCTACTTCAAGCCCTCGCTGCTGTATCCGTTTAACTTCAAAAAGAAAGATGCCCTGGTAAATG